>VFKW01000044.1 GCA_009885355.1 Candidatus Berkelbacteria bacterium | reverse complement strand
CTTTCTAAAAAATTAAAACGGCATAGGCCGCCCTTCGGGTTGACTTAAGTTTTTGAAGTGGAGAATCATTTTTTCCTTTATATAATCCTGACGGATAAGGATAGGAAGAACCTTTTTTACTTTCTGCAGAAGCAGGGACCGTTTGACTTAAGTTTTTTTCATAGTTGGTCTTGGAAAGATCACTTGTTTGGGGTAATATAAGCTAGTAGGCTATTAAGCAATAAGCAATAAGCAGTAAGCTAATAAGCTGATAAGAGAGTGCGGCTGAGGCCTGGATTCCCCAAAAGGGCCCCTTCGGGGCTTCGCAGGCTCAGAATGACACATTGAAAGGATTATTATGGAAATGGATTCTGGGATTTTTAAGGCATATGATATTCGGGGGACTTATCCGGATCAGATGGATGAGGAGGCGGCGAAGCTGATTGGGCAGGCTGTGGTGCAATTATTGGGCGCAAAAAAAGTTGTGATCGGGCATGATATGAGATTATCAGCTGATACGCTTTATCCCAAATTGACCGAGGGATTGATCGAAATGGGGTGCGAGGTGATCGATATCGGGCTTTGTTCGACGCCGATGAGTTATTTTGCCAATGTCTATTTTAAAGCAGATGCGTCGCTGATGATGACGGCTAGCCACAATCCGAGCCAGTACAACGGGTTCAAATTGTGCGGCAAGGATGCGCAACCGATTACTTCATTTTTCCCGACAACAGAAGTGGATAAAGTGATCCGTAAATGGGAAAACGGTGAGGGCGCACCTGATGTGCGAATGGGCGGATTTATCAAACATGAAGATATTTTGGATGAATATATCGAGAAAATTTGTGAAGGGGTCGAGATTGATCCTGAGAAATTGGGTAAAATTGTTCTGGATGGGGGAAATGGAATGGCCGGGTTGCCGACAGTGGAGATTTTGAAGCATTTGAAGATTGATTTTGAAGGACTTTACCTGGAACTTGACGGTAGATTTCCCAACCATGAGCCAAACCCTCTAAAACACTCTACGTTGAAAGATTTACAAGCGACGGTCATTAGAACCGGCGCGGTTATCGGGGCGGCTGTGGATGGCGATGCTGACCGTATAGGGTTTGTTGATGAGCGAGGCGAGGTGATTCCGGCGGACATGGTGACGATTTTGATTGCCAAAGAGATGATGAAGCATAAAAAAGATCTAAAAGTGATGTATGATTTGCGAAGCTCGTGGGCTGTAAAAGAAGAGATTGAGTCCGCTGGTGGAAGTGCGGATATGTGTATGGTTGGACATGGGCTGATTAAACCTGTAATGCGTAAGGGCGAGGTGGATTTTGCAGGGGAATTGTCGGCGCATTATTATTTTAAAGAATTGAGCTATACAGATAATGCAGATAAGGCACTAGTGGCGGTTTTGCAGCTTTTGAGCGAGTCTGATAAGAAAATGTCGGAGTTGATCGCGCCATTTAAGCGATATTTTGCAACAGGGGAGATCAATTTTGAGGTCTCGGATCCAAAAGCGAAGATTGACGAGATTGAGGGTTTGGTCGCTGATGGAGAGAAATTGCATTTAGATGGGTTATCTGTTGAATTGAGTGATTGGTGGTTTAACTTGAGAGCTTCAAATACCGAGCCTTTATTAAGGTTGAACCTTGAGGCGAAAACTGCTGAGCTGCGAGATGAAAAGCTGAAATGGGTGATTGAGCTGATTGGGGTGGAACCTATAGAGGAATAAGCTGGTAAGCAATAAGCTAATAAGCAATAAGCCATTAAGAAATATTGTTCGAGTGAAACGAAGTGGAATCGAGAACTAAAGAGCGTTGTATACTGTTTGGCCAAACTGGAGAACTGGATAGATGTAGCTTCTCGACAGGCTCGAAGGATATGTTTATTGTTCGAGTGGAATGAAATGAAATCGAGAACATACGAAGTTTTTAGATAGTATGTATATTGTTCGACCGGAGTGAAGAACATATGAATAAATAGCATTGGTATGTGTATATTTTAGAATGCCTTGACGGTAAGTATTATACTGGGATGACCTGGAATTTATCGAATAGATTTGAGCAGCATGTTTCTCGATTGGGCTCGAAATATACTGCTCATAAAGGTGTAAAAAAATTAGTTTATTATGAAATATTTGATGATTTAGAAATGGCAAGGTCGAGAGAATTACAGATAAAAAATTGGAATCAAGTTAAGAAAAAAAAGTTAATATCTGGTGAATGGGGCAAGGATTGGTAGCTTCTCGACAAGCTCGAAGAATATGTTTATTGTTCAAGTGGAACGGAGTGGAATCGAGAACCGAGTAATATAACTTCTCCACAGGGTCGAAGGATAAGGTTTATTGTTCGACCGAAGTGGAGAACTGGATAGATGTAGCTTCTCGACAGGCTCGAAGAATATGTTTATTGTTCGAGTGGAACGGAGTGGAATCGAGAACTGTGAAATTGTAGCTTCTCGATTTCGACCCAAAGGGTCCCCTTCGGGGCTACACTCGCCCCAACGGGGCCACTTAGTGGCTCGAAGAATATATGTAATTTAAAAAGTCCCGCTAGCTTGGGGGAAACTAGCGGGACTTTTTTTAGGAGATTTACCTTTGAGTCGTGTATTGTGACGGCTGCTTTCTAACGAAGAAAGCTTTGTGAATTTCCAGGAGTTCCCTCTCTTCTATGCGCCCTTTGAGACGACGAAATTTTTCCATGGCTTTGTCTCTGTAGCGATAGATACGATGCAAACGTTTTTTTGGCATTTTTGCTCCTTTCAATATTTATACTACGACTTAAATATAAGAAAATGCTGAGAATTCTACATTGGATGATTTTATAGATTTATAGGTGGTTTGGTAGTTATTTTTGGAGGTTTTTTGATAAAAGTTTTGGATGCAAAAACTCCCCCGTTTAATAGATTAACGGGGGAGTTTATTGACAGGCGAACCTGTCTTTGATTATTTTCTGGGAGAATCCCAGATCAGATTTGGCTTGCCAGCACAAATGATGAGACGCTGGCGCTGACCAGTTGATTTGATCCTAGCCACCAGATATGATGCTTGTGGCTCTTTTGATAGCTGGGTGTATTCGTCTTTGTCTCCAGCTTCCTCTAGAAAAACGGCTCGTTTTGAGCTTATGGCTACCTCGAGCATTAATTTGCCAAGAAATAGCCTATTTAGACCTCCTACTGTATAGAAGTACTCCGATGACAACTTAATGTCTTTTGGTACTACTTCATGATTGCCGATGATAGCCTGGCTGAGTGTTTTTATATTTAGCCGGCCTTCTTTGCTGCCTGTTAAGACTATATCGTTGACAGTTTTTTCAAGCCCGGCTTCGGTTGTTGGAGCAAAAAATCTTATTCCAACAAGTTTGTTCACATCACTAGGTTTGACGATGACTAAGCCTATGTAGTTAGCCATTGATTCCAGGTCGTCTGATTTGCCATCCATAGTGACCTTCTCGTTGTCTTGCCTCTTGAAGATGATAGTAGGCTCGCCATTCTTATCAATGGCGATTGCATCGATCGTCCATTCTGCTTCATTGACGATTTGGAGAGAGCCCTCAACCTTATAGTTGGGGCTGGACATAACCTCAGCGAACGTGGCACGGCAAAGGCCGGCCAGGAGCAAAAAAATTACTGTACTCGTTGTTAAGATACGCATTGATTTTACCTCCCAGGTAAAAACGTACAATCTTTCTTGTGAATTAACTCCCATAAGGTGAGTTTCAAGAAAGATTTGATATCAAATTGATACGGTTGATTGTAGCACAAAAAAGCCGTTTTGTCAAGGGAGTGAGGGGGCAAATTAATGTCAAATGTCAAATTTCCAATGTCAAATCAAGCCATTAAAAAGATGCCAAAATTGAATAGTTAAAAAGTACTCAGTTATTATTAATTTGAAATTTGGATTTTGGATTTCATTTGTCATTTGAAATTTGACATTTGACATTTTTCTTACAGGTTTATTAATCCTATTTTTTGTTTTACATCTGATAGGGTTTTTTGGGCTAGGGGGGCTATTTTTTCACTGCCTGCTCGGAGGATTGCTTCTAGGTGTTGTGGGTTGGCCATTAGTTCGTTGTGTTTAGCTTGGATGGGGGCTAGGAAGTCGATGATGGCTTGACCGAGGGCGATTTTGAATTCTCCATAGCCTTTGCCTAAGAATTGGTCTTCGATTTCGGTGACTTCTTGGTTGGTGATCTCGCTGAAGATGTTTAAAAGGTTGGAGATAGCTGGTTGGTCGGTGTCGTGTTGGATTTGGGTGCCTGAGTCGGTGACGGCTTTTTTGACTTTTTGCATGATTTTTTCTGGAGAGTCGGAAAGGGCGATGTAATTGTATTCACTCGGGGCGGATTTGCTCATTTTTTTGGTGGCGTCGTCGAGTCCCATGATGCGTTTGCCGGCGATCTTGGTGGAATACTCTGGAACGACAAGGGTTTGGCCATAGAGATTGTTGAAGCGTTTGGCGATGTCGCGGGTGAGTTCGACGTGTTGAACCTGGTCTTCTCCTACAGGGACGTTGGTGGCTTGATAGAGGAGAATATCGGCGGCCATAAGGGTCGGGTAAGTGAGAAGGCCGGCGCCGGTGCCGGTCTTTTCATGATTCGATTTGTCTTTGAATTGGGTCATTCTTTCCAGTTCGCCGATTTGTGTGTAGCAATTTAATATCCAACCGAGTTCAGTGTGTTCTGGGCGTGTTGATTGGATGAAAATGGCGGATTTTTCAGGATCTACGCCGCAGGCTAGATACCAAGCAGCGGTGGAAAGGGTAGCTTGGCGGAGTTTTTCAGGATCCTGGCGAACTGTGATGGCATGCAGGTCGACAACACAAAAGATCGACTCGTCGACTTTGTCTTGCATTTCGACCCATTGTTTGATGGCACCGAGATAATTGCCGAGATGGATGATGCCGGTTGGTTGGATACCAGAGAATATTCGTCGCATAGATGCTCCTCATGCGGGCTAGCCCGCAGTATTAAGTATGAGACTGCTGAAAAACTTATTTCAGTTGACCAAATATTATGAATATTGTTCGAGCTTGTCGAGAACTACTAGGTTTATACTTCTCGACTCGCTTCGCTCGCTCGAAGAATAATTAAGTTTTAACGGTCTCAGTATTAAGTATTAAGTATATTGGGGCTGACGCCCGAGTATCATTTTCAGCTTAGCACAAGAAGAGATTAGTTTCAATTTATTAAAAAAAGACCCGTTGATGTAATCGCGGGGTCTGGGGGATTTAGTTGTGTTAGGATTATTCGGAGGATATTTGTTTTATTGTGAGGTCGCGAAGTTCTTCCCAGGACAGAGAGCTGCCAAGACTTCTAGAGGAGCCGCCGATGATATCCGAACCGCCCCATCCTTGCCCAGTGGGAAGGTTTTCGGCTTTATTGAATATGTCGTAGAATTTTTTGACAGGAAAAGGGATGAATCGTGATCTGCGTCCGATGGTATAGACAAAATGACCATCTTCGCGCGTAGCAACTTTGCTAATAAAGGCATCCATGCCCTCGCTGAAGAGCTGGTAGCGAGCTTCATTTCCGCCGAGTTCGTTAACTATCCAAAATTCTGGCGATTGGAAAAGGATTTCGCGCCTAGTATCCAATTCGACAGAGCCGGATTGTCCCATAAGGAATTGATTCAAACGTCCGAGAACTGCTTCCAAATTGTCTCTCATTGTCTCTTGAGAGGCTTGCGCCAGTTTGCCTGATTTACGCAGTTCGGCATAAGGTCGGAAGACCCATGTGTGCTGGCGTACAAGTTCGTCGTTAAGGTTGACTGGAAATGCGCCCCCGGTGATATCCCAGTGGTTGTCGAGGCTCAATAGTCGATTAATGTGCGGAATACTTCGCGTTCCCTCAAAAAGCTCGTGTTTTAGTAGCAGCCAAACAGCTAGTGCAGTATCTTGGTCGGTGTCATTGATGTACACCAAACAAGGTTTGCATTTACCGAATGATTTCATTAAACCGCCTTTGATGGCCATAAACACCTGGGTTGCTGTACTCATGGTTGCTTCGCGTACAACCCCATCGTGGTGATCGAAATTGATGTGCTTAGTAATTTCATCATATTTCGGTCCTCCTGTGACAATTCCATCGAGCGCGATAGAGCCCTCAGGTGTCGTACGAACAAATTCCTCCCAATCCATGGAATTTCTGGGTTGAATTACGATTTCAACACTTTCTTGAGTGTTCATTATGATCCCTCCAATGTTAAGTATTGCCTTTGCTGGCAGAAACAATATACATTTGTTATTAATAATGGGCAAAAGTTCTTGACAATTTTATTGCATTGATCTTAAATAATAGGTAGTGTATTAATAATGTTGTCCAAAAAATGGACAAAGGAGGAAAGTGGACGATTTAAAAATAAGTGGATTGGATGCCAAAGAATTAGAAATATATAAGCGGCTTTTGGGGCTGAAAAGGGCGACTGTTTTAGAGTTGGCGATGATCTCGGGAGAGAAAAGGAGTAATTTGTATCGAATTTTAGATGAATTACTCAAGAAGCGCTTGGTGAGTGAGATTTATGAGGATAAAAAGCATTATTTTATCGCCGAGTCGCCGAAGAAATTGGTGGAATTTATTAATCGAGAAAAGGAAAAGCTTCAGGCCATTTTGCCGGAATTGGAATCTTTGGAAAAAGAAGCGTTGGAGAGGCCTAAAATTAAGTATTTTGAGGGCAAAAGCGGGGTAAAGACGCTTTATGATGAATTGTTGGCTGAGAGAAAAGAAATCTTGGCCTTTGCATGGCCGGAGAAATTATTGAAGGTAATCGATTTCCATTCGTATATAGTCGAGAAGCGATTGAAATATGGCATTCCCGTTCGGGCGATTTATCCAGATACTAAGGAGGCGCATAAGAGGCATAATACTGGCTTAAAAGAGTCGCGTTACTCAAAGAATATTAGGCCTTTTGATGCGACTTTTTTGATTTCCGGGAATAAGGTTGTGATGTTTTCTCTGAAGCGGTGGATTACGGGAGTCTTGATTGAGAATAAGGAGATTGCCGAAGGGCTGAGGGCATTATTTGATGGGTATTGGGAGGAGCTTGGAGAAAAGAAATGATTAATAATTGAATTTTTTTTGTTATTTTAGGTGTTACCACGTGAAGTCGAAAAACGTACGCCAGGTGGCGGCTAGGTTTACATTTTCGGCTTTTTATTTAAGGTTGAATTGGTTGCAATTTGTAACCAATTGATAATGTTTATGTTTACTGTTTGTAATGAAAGGGGGGTGATAAGTTGTCCCTAACCTTTAGTCCAAAATTGGGTAAAAAAATAGCCGGCTCCCCCTAATGGGAACCGGCAAAGGTTTTATTTCAGATCTCTCGATCTGTTGTGTTTTTTCTCTTCCCGAAAGTAGATAAAAGGCTGAGAAGCTGTTACCATTTTCTCAAGAAACATTTCTGCGTATCCCGGGCCGGTAATAAACCGGCATTCTACGCCTGGAAGGTATCGCACCCTCCCTTTGTATCCCCAGGCCGGATCGAATCCGGCAGCCCGAGCTATTACTCGGGCAAGAATGAACGATATCCAGCAACGGGGATGGCCCGCCTTGTGCTGGTTGATGAAATACTTAATTATCCAGCCCATTTTTCTCCTCCACACCCCGTTTGGGTCGGTGTCACCCATAATTCCGAATCCTCAGAATCCGAAGTATTTGGCGGCAATTGCCGCCAAAACTATCCCGATTGAGTAGAGGACATCCCCTACTCGTCGGATTTCCCGTGATTCTTCGGAAATTCTTGCTAAAGCAGTTCCGACTCCTCGGATCAGGAGTATTACTCCTGACCAGATCAGTAAATATATATGTAGATGATGCATCTTTCTTCTCCGGCCGAGCAGTGGCTTTCCTATATAGGATTCCGATTGACTAGATCCCCGATGTCGAAGCGCGTTGCTTTCGACTCGAGGATGACAGCTTATTGGAATGACGGTAAAGGAATAGGTTGCATTCGGCTTTTTTTGTTCAGGTGCTTTACAACCTTTCGATTGTAATGAGCTATTATACTGAATATGTAAATATTAACAATTGATTTCGTATTGACTTATCTTATATCATTGATATTATATAGTTAATAATAACTAATACTTTCGTTACTTTTTGTATTATGAGAGCAGATTGCCACCCATTCGACTATCGCTCAGGGCAGGCTAGGGGTCTCGCAATGACGGCGGAGCTGGATTCCGGTTCTGGGATCCCATCCCGACCGGAATGACGACGGGGGCATCAGGTATGACGGACGGGCTACGGTTAATTAAATTTGGAGATGAAAATGGAGATTGAGAATACTTTAAAACTATTGGACTTGTCGGATAAGGAAGTCATCATTTATCAAATTTGCCTAGAATTAGGCGAGGTATCATTGGCCGAAATTGCCAAAAGAGCCCAGATGCCACGGACAACGGTGGAGTACATCTTGGAACAATTGGACAAAAAGGGCTTGATCCAGTCTGTATTGAAAGGGGCGAGGCGACATTTTGTACCTTATGCTCCAAAAACCGTATTGGGTTTATTGAAACAAAAAGAAACCGAATTTCATTTACAAGTGGATGAATTTCAAAATAGCATTCCAGAACTCAATCGGCTTTATAAGGCATTTTCCTTACAACCGAGGATAAGGGTTTTTGAGGGTGAGGAGATTCGCAATATTTATGAGGAGATTTTGGATGCTTCGATCGAGGAAACTTGGTTTATTGGTGATATGAGTAAGACGGCCGATGCGGTGGGCGAGAAATATTTGACGAGCTGGATGAAGCGACGGGTGAAACGACATATCGGAACCAAGGCGATTCGGGTGGGCGCCGGGGAATTTGAAAATGAAGTGGTAAATGCTAAAGAGGGTTATTTGCGATCGGTGCGATTGGCGCCGGAGGGATTTGAAAGTCCCAGCCATATTATTATTTATGGTGATAATGTGGCGATTATTACGACGTCAAAGGAGAGTTTTGGAACTGTTATCACTTCGAGAGAATATGCGACGACGATGAAGAATTGTTTTATGGAAGTTTGGAAGAATTCGGCAGATTTTATCCATCGAAAGAGAGATTGAAAAACACAGATTTATCGATTTTGTGAATGGGTATAATTTGATATTTATCAGGTATTGTTTGGTATGATTGTTTGGTAGATTCTCAATTTTATCTCATTTTTTCTTTATTCAAAAATGATCTGTCTATGCTTGATTATTTAACTTTAATAATCTGTTTTTGGACAGTTTTATGTCTATCCACCGCGTTTTTATTATTTGTGTATATCTGCTTTTTTATAATTAAATTGTAAATTTATAGTTTATGTATATTTTTTTAGTTGATTAGAATAAGTTCAGATGAGTTTTGCTTGGCAAGTTGGCAAAGGTGTGGTTTAATGGCTATAATCTATAATCTTTCGAATCTGTAGAAATGGGGGTAAATGAAATATTATGATTGAGAAAAGTACGTACTTTAATAAAGTAGGATCAGTGGCGCTATCTTTTGGCGACGTTACACTGGTGCCAGGACATTCAAAAGCGGCAAAGCATGATGCTTGTGTGAAGACAAACCTGACAAGCAAGCTCGCATTGAATATCCCGATTATCAGTGCGGCGATGGATACTGTAACTGAGGCGAAATTGGCGATTGCTTTGGCACGACAGGGTGGTATCGGGATCATTCATTGCAACTTGTCGATTGCCGATCAGGCCATAGAGGTGCAAAGAGTAAAACGTGCAGAAGCGTTTGTGATCTCTGACCCTTTGACTGTGAAGCCAGGGGATACGTTAGCAGAAGTATTGAAGCTTATGGAAAGCGGGGTCAGTGGTCTGCCAGTTGTTGATGATGCCAATCATCTGGTTGGCATCGTGACGAAGCGTGATTTGCCGATGAGTGGGGATGATACACAGTTGGTATCAAGTTTTATGACGTCAAATGTGTTTACCGCGAATGTCGGGGTCACACTCGAGCAGGCGGAGATTATTTTACATAATAATCGATGCGAAAAGCTGCCGGTGATTGATGGGGAAGGGATATTGCGTGGATTGATCACGAAACGAGATATTGAGTCTCTTAAGGATAATCCAAATGCGGTAAAGGATAGTCAGGGGCGCTTACTTGTGGGGGCGGCTGTTAAGGTGGCTGATTGGGAAACAAGAGTACCAGCTTTGCTTTCGGCAGGTGTCGATGTGATCGTTGTGGATTCTTCGCATGGGGATTCGAAGGCAGTTTTGGAGACTATTCGTGGCATCAGAGCAATATCTGATGAAATCCAAATAATCGGTGGTAATGTCGTTACTGCCGAGGGAACAATAGCCCTTATTGAGGCTGGGGTTAATGCTGTAAAAGTCGGGATCGGTCCGGGATCGATCTGTACGACCAGGGTAGTTACTGGTGGAGGGATTCCACAGCTTTCAGCGATTATGGAATGTTACGATGTTGCCAAAAAGAGTGGTATACCGATCATCGCAGATGGCGGTATTACAACCTCTGGAGATATTGCAAAAGCTTTGGCAGCTGGAGCCAGTGTAGTCATGCTTGGCAATTTACTAGCGCGCACCGAGGAAGCTCCGGGAGATGTAATAGTGGATGCTTCTGGTGGAAGGTGGAGATTCTATCGAGGAATGGGGTCGATACCGGCGATAAAAGCAGGTTCGGGTTCGCGTTATTTCCAAGAGGGATCGATCGATGAAAAGAATATCATTCCTGAAGGAATAGAGGCGCGAGTTCCTTGCCTCGGACTTTTGAAAGAAATTACTTATCAACTGGTAGGAGGTTTACGAGCTGGGATGGGGCTGACGGGGTGTACAACGATAGATGAGTTGCACCAGAAAGCTACATTTAGGAGAATAACTCCAGCTGGACTGCGTGAAGGCGATGTCCATGACGTAATCCCAATAGATCTACCTATTAATTATAAAATAGGCCGCTAATAGGTCTATCATAAGATCAGGTCTATACGACTGGCGAAATTCGCCAGTCTTTTTTTTGTTATTTTGCATATCTAAATTTGATTAATTGTTGCCAGGAATACTATTAATTTATTCTACATTTGGGTTAATACCCCGCAGCTTGCTGCATGTGAAAATCTCACTCTAGTCGTCATTCCGGTCGGGATGGGATCCCAGAACCGGAATCCAGGAAATCTTACAACTGGATCCCGGATATCGGGTGCCACCCGCTTCCGGGATGACGATACTTAGTAGATACCCCGTCAGCTTTCTGCTGGGTAGTTTATTGTTTTTTATACCTTAAAATAGCTATCTCGTGTCAGGCTATTTATATTAATAAGCCTGAGTTGAGTCAGTTTTGTGTTTCCCCTCCTCGTCGAATTTGATTATCAAAAACAGGAAATATGTGTCCGAGAAGTTTTATTTGAGTAATAATATCATATCAGATGCTTTAGTGGGCGTGTCAAGTTTTTTTCCTCTAGTCGTCATTCCGGTCGGAAAGGGTTCTCAGAACCGCCTGCCTGCCGGCAGGCAGGGAATCTAGGAGACTTTGCAAATGGATCCCGGATATTCTCTCCATTTGTCGAGATAAACTTGTGCCACCCGCTTCCGGGATGACAATGCGGGGTAGTTCATTATCAACTAGTTTATAATTTGCTTTTTTTGTTGGTTATTATTGTCACATATAATTTTCTATAAGGTATCAGGATCTATTGAACTCTGTTCATAAGGCTTGACGAGCTTGTGAAATGTTGGTAATATATTTTAGCGGTGGTTATGCAAGTACCCCCTTCTTGTACGCCACCGCGCTAAAAAACCCGTCAGCAATGACGGATTTTTTATATCTAGTCTGTTATATCTGTAATTATACTTGTATAAAATTATATTTGTCTAAAAAAATAACCAGCCTTTTTGGGGCTGGTATATGTCGTGCTAATCTTTCTTAATGATAATTGAGCTGTTTGACTGTGTGTCAACTGTGTTGATACGATAGCCGTATTCGCGTATTTGCTCATTGATCCAATTGCATTTATCTTTAAGATCTTCATTACCTCTTGCGGAGATCGCATCACTGGCAAAATTTTCGAAAATGGCAACTAGGCCATTTTGAGGCAATTGCAGGTTTACGTAAATATTTGGATAATTTCTAGCTATTGCGGCGAGCTCCAGCCAGATATCCAAGGGATCTTCCGAGAGTCTCCCAAAATGAAAGGTGTACTCGTCATTTGTAGGTCCGTATTTGATTTTAAATTCAAATTGACTACAAAGAACAGGAGGGTAGTTTATTTTTCCTTTGATAATGTCACGTTTGATTTGATCGTGTATGTCTTTGGCATACTCATCAACCTTATGATCATTAAATAGAAAATAGAGCGGTGGTAGCCCTCTGCGTTCGATCGCTAGACAGTACGTATCCTTAGGAATTTTGGGTATTGGCGGTCTGAGGAAATATACTATCGAGAGAAGCACGATAGGGACAGTTAGCCAGGCGGCTATTTTCGGGATAATTTGTTCTTGGCTTGTCAGTTCTATGCCAAGTGCGAGAGTGCAGATGATAATTGCGCTTATTGCAAGTATCCAGTTCTTCCAGGAGAGATAGCGTCTAATATCTTGACGCATTTTGACGATTTCTGACGGAGTCATTTCATTCACCTCTTTCAGATCAGCAGTATTGTTGGAAAAAGTCAATGTCATTGTAGCGCTTACTTGGGTGATTGTCAAAGTTTTATATTTTACAGTAGTAAAGTTGACTGGTTGTTATTTTTAGGTTAGCTTCAGGTTAGATTAATTTGTATACAGACGGGGAATTGACTTTTTTGGTAATAACTGGTTCAATGATTAAGATCAAAAGCTTGTAAGCTGATAAGCAGTAAGCAGTAAGTAATAAGCTGTTAAGTTATAAATAATCAAGAAAGGAATGTATATGGCGAAATTACGTCCGTTGGGTGATCGCGTTTTGGTATTGCCCTTGGAAAGAGAAGAGAAAACAAAGAGTGGGATTATTTTACCCGAGTCAGCTCAGGAAGAAAGAGCTGAAGGAAAAGTGGTTGCTGTCGGAAAAGGGAAAATGGTTGACGGCAAATTGATCGCTTTGGATGTCAAGGTTGGAGAGGTTGTTTTGATAAATAAATGGGCCGAAGGGGTAAAATTTGAGGGGAAAGAGTATAAGATCGTGAAAGAAGAAGACATTCTCGGAGTTATTGAATAAGCTTGTAAGCTTATAAGCTAGTAAGCAGTAAGCTAGCCACCGCCGGTTGGCGGGGTCCCGCTGCGGCGGGATATGCCGGTAAGCTTGATTAATATGACTATTATTTGAAGATTTTAAATTTTAAATTACGACTGAAAGGAGTCACATGGCAAAGCAATTGAAATTTGATGAAGATGCTCGATTGAGCTTGAAAAATGGCGTAAATATCTTGGCTGATGCAGTCAAAGTTACGCTCGGACCTAAAGGCCGCAATGTGGTCTTGGATAAAGGATATGGCAGCCCGATGATCATCAATGATGGCGTGACGATCGCCAAAGAGATCGAGCTCGAAGATAAATTTGAAAATATGGGTGCTCAATTGGTCAAAGAAGTGGCGACCAGAACTAACGACGTTGTGGGTGACGGTACGACCACCGCTACTATTTTGGCCCAAGCGATTATCAATGAAGGCTTGCGAAATGTGACGGCCGGAACCAATCCAGTTTCGATAAGACGGGGGATTGAAAAGGCGACTATTTGTATCGTGGAGAGTCTCAAGAGCGGTGCGAAAAAAGTCTCCGGTAAGGAAGAAATTGAACAAGTGGCATCGATCTCTGCCAGTGATCCAAATATCGGAAAATTGATCGCTGAAGCCTTTGATTTGGTCGGGCGAGAGGGAATTATTACTGTCGAAGAATCACAGACACTTGGCTTGGATAAGGAAGTGGTTAGTGGAATGCAATTCGACAATGGCTATATTTCGCCATATTTTGTGACTGACTCAGCCCGCATGGAAGCAGTGATGGAACATGCCAATATTTTGCTCACTGACAAAAAAATCAGTTCAATTCAGGAAATTTTACCGCTTTTGGAAGCGATGGCGCAGGGTGGAAAAAAGGACCTAGTAATTATCGCTGAGGACATCGAAGGCGAAGCTCTGGCCACACTGATTTTGAATAAAATTCGTGGGGTTTTGAATGTAATTGCGATCAAAGCGCCGGGCTTTGGCGACAGACGAAAAGAAATGTTAGCCGATATCGCTGTTTTGACCGGCGGACAGGTTATTTCTGAAGAAGTCGGCATTAAACTCGAGTCGGCAACTATTGAAATGCTCGGGACAGCTCGACGTGTTTCGGCCGATAAGGATAAATCAACAATTGTTGAGGGAAACGGCAAACCATCTGAAATTAAAAAGCGAGTTGCTCTGATCAAGGCTCAAGTGCAGAAATCTACTTCGGAGTATGACAAAGAGAAATTGCAGGAAAGATTGGCAAAATTATCGGGCGGAGTCGGAGTGATCAAGGTTGGGGCTGCATCTGAAGTTGAAATGAAAGAGAGAAAATTGCGGATTGAAGACGCGATTAATGCTACTCGAGCTGCTATCGAGGAAGGAATTGTTTCCGGCGGCGGCGTGGCTTTTATCGATGCTTTGTCCTCACTTGATTCTCGGTTAAAAGGCGACCTTAAGATCGAGGGCGAAGAGATCATCGGTGTAAATATTATGAAAAAGGCTCTAGAATCGCCTATGAGACAGATTGCCGAGAATGCGGGTAAAGATGGTTCAGTTGTGATTGAAAACGTCAAGAAAGCCTTACCAGGGGTTGGCTATGATGCATCTAGTGATGAATATGTGGATATGATTAAGTCTGGCATTATCGATCCTTTAAAAGTGACGCGTTCGGCTTTGCAAAATGCAGCCTCTGTGGCAGCTTTGGTCTTGACTACCGAGGCAGTTGTTACAGATTTGCCTGCGGCGGCTGAACCGGCAATGCCAGGAGGCGGAATGCCAGGTGGAATGGGGATGGGGTACTAGATAAATTTTCAATTTTCTCGTTCGAGTCTGAGCCTGAGGGCTCATCCCTCAGAGTCGAAGACAATTTTCAATTTAAAAACAAAATAGGAAGTTTTAAAAAAAGGGCCTGGTTACGGGCCCTTTTTTGGTATACAAGTAGATTGCTGAAGTATCTTTTTATTCTTCGAGCGAACGAAGTGAGTCGAGAAGTATTTAATCTTGATAGTTCTCGATTCGCCTCCGCTCACTCGAACAATATCATTATGTAGTTCTCGATTCGCCTCCGCTCACTCGAACAATATCATTATGCAGTTCTCGATTCGCCTCCGCTCACTCGAACAATAGTATTAATAAGTTTTTATTGACCTTAAAAAAATACCCCGCCTGGTTGGGCGGGGGGCTTGTTTAGTCGAGTGATTCGATACTATAGATCGTGTAACCGTTGATAACGTTGGCAAACATGTTTTTATAGATTATTTTTGCCAGTTTTTCCGTGTCAACGGTCGGGTTGGCTCGTTTTATTTCTCGCGCAGCTTTTTCGAACTTCGCTTTAAGATCATTGATATGATCTTCTGAAATATTTGGGTAACTGATCAAAAGATCTTGCATGCCATTTTTAGTCGAGCTGAATCCGAGCTGCAAGATGCAAGTGAAACGGTGTCTAGCGATATCGATTTCAAATTCTATTAGGGAATCGACAACGATCCTTCTCGAGCTGAAGCGGCAGCGTTCTTTGCTCAATTCTCGGCGTAAAAACTTGACATTTTTATCATCTACAGGCTCAATAGTAGTGCCTTCTTTGATAAACCAGTAGCCTTGTTTGCGCAGATCGCTCCCATTTAAATAGATCGCCGCTATGGACCGTTTATAGGCCGTTGGCTTGACCCGGTTTTGGAAATTCGTTGGCAACGCGGCTAGGAAAATCACCAGTCCCACGAGGCCTAAAAAGATGTAAAACGGCAGCTCAATTTTAAGGAAAAATAGTACAATTGTCATTATGCTTATGACAACAACAGTTATGTAAGAAGTGAGTGAAAGTACAGTAATTATTTTACTGTAATAAGCTCGTTTTGTGAATGTAGAACATGTATTTGTTTGCACTCTTAAATTACCCCCTCGACGTGATTCTGTATATATTTTACGTTTTTTTAATGGATTTTGTCAAGTTTTTGTCAAATAATTTTGAAAAAATTTGTGCTTATATATAATATTATCCATCATTTGTATTTGGCTGTATTTGTAAATATTTAATATTATTACTGTTCAAAATGTGTTTAATTATATTTTTAAATATAGAATATTTAACTGTATTTTTTTGACGGCTAGTTTATCTTTGAAAGTGTAATTTTTGCCTTATTTTTGTGATTTTTGATTGTAGATGTATATTCGACATTTTTGTAATTTTAACTTGTAAATTGACTATGGCTTATCGACAATTGAGTATATTCAATTTTTGACTATATATTGCGAATTAGTAAATATTTCTAAAATATGCTTGTTAAGTGCAATATATGTTGTATTATTTTTTGTGTGGTTATGTATAATTTTTGATTAAGTATCTTAAGTGAATTTTTTTGGATAAAGGTGCATTTTGAATTTAGAAAATATATAGCATTGTATAGTATTAATTGTATTTATAAAGTTAGTAAATATTTTTCGTTTTTAGTATATTTATTTATATTTTAATACATATAATATTGTTTATATTTTATATAAATATTTTGCTAATTTTTTTATAAATATTATTCAAACTCAATTTAACAATTTAGTATTTTTATATATATAATTTTTTTATAGTTCTAAATATTTTGATATAAATATTTTTAGGTTTTCTGCTTGTAAATTGTATTTTTGAAATAGCTATATAATATATTTTGTTATTTAAAATTAGCTCGCGGAAAATATTTTATTTCGTGTATTTAATTTCCGGATTTGGGAATGCCTCTGATTCTTTATCTCGACTTCGTGGTTTAAAATAATATTTTTGGTAGTATTTAGACCGGCGAATATATGTATGTTATTTTCGTGCAGCGTGTTGTGGATTTAATTGATTGATTAATTTGCAAGGAATTTTCTGAAAATTTATTCTCCATTTGGGTTAATACCCCGCAGCTTGCTGCGTGCAAATATCCTCCTCCAGTCGTCATTCCAGTCGGGAAGGGTTCCCAGAACCGGAATCCAGAAAACTTTACAAATGGATCCCGGATATCTCGGGTGCCACCCGCTTCCGGGATGACGATGCGGGATATGATACCCCGTCAGCTCGCTGCGGGGTGGTTCATTAGCTCAAGCTTTTACATGTTAATCGCAAGCCAAAGCCCCAAAGGGGGTTACTTTGTGGCTTTGGCTGTTAGAAAATATATATATTTTTAGAACATAGATTGAGCGGATGCTTTTTATATGTATTATTGTGTAATATATATTTTATGATTGCTATATATTTTAATTTATTTATACACAATTTTGATATGTATTTTCGGAAATATTTTACTCTGTTGTGTCTTTAAAATCGTTTGTGTGGCGGTTTTTATATATTTGTAATAATTATATCCTGGCTGGAGATTTTTGATGAGATATTTTATTTATCATCACATATGTTTACATATTTTCAAATACATTGTTACATGTATAAAAATCTTCTATTTTTGTGTAAATATTTTTCGTTGAAAATATTTATTAAATTATGCAAGGAAATATATATAAATGTATTAGTTATTGCATGTATTTATATTATTTACTTGATTTAATATACTTAAATACATGTATATTTTTATATATAACTTATATGTATGTGTATATGTTTTAATAAATTTATGAATATTTGTTTGTATAGTGTTATGTATTAAAATTTGTTTGTTTTATTGTGGAAATGTTTGTAACCCTGTGGATAAGTATGTGTTGTAATGTGTATTTAAGTATGGTGTAATGGATATAAGGAAGTAGGCGTTTAAGGAGGTTCCATTGTTACGGCCGTTTGATATGTTCAAGGACAAAAATCGAAATACAAAAGTGATATCGATTGCAAACCAAAAAGGTGGGGTGGGGAAGACGACCAGCACGATAAATTTGGGTGTGGCTTTGGCGGAGCGAGGCAAAGAAGTCTTGCTGATCGACTTTGATCCGCAGTCAAATATGTCTATCGGACTAGGAGTCGATATTGATTCTGTGGGAAATCGAAGTATTTACCATGGTTTATTTGATAATTCGGTTTCTTTACCGAAGGTATCTCATAAGACAAAGATTCCTGGTTTAAAGGTGGCACCGGCGACCTTGGATTTGACGGCGGCGGAAATTCAGCTTTTTGCCAAAGATAACCGTGAAAAAACGCTTGATGGTTTACTCAAACCTCATAAGAGTGCTTATGATTATATTTTGATCGACTGCCCGCCAAGTTTGGGGTTATTAACCCTGAATGCGCTGGCGGCTTCTGATGGTGTGATTGTGCCTTTGCAGTGCGCGTATTGGGCGATGCGAGGTATGAGCCAGTTGATGGATACAATTGACCGAGTACGCGAAAGTGGAATGAACCCAAATTTGGAATTGACTGGGATTTTATTGACGATGTATAACAATCGAACGCATCACTCGAAGCAGGTTTCTGAGCGTGCTCGAGAAGCGTTTGGCGACAAGGTATTTAAAACTGTTATTAAAGAAACTGTGCGATTTGATTATGCGACGGTGGCTTGCGAGTCGATTTTGACTCATGCCAAGACATCGGAAGCAGCGGAAGCTTATCGCGCAGTGGCTAAGGAGGTGGATGATGTCCAAGCAAAGTAAAACGGATCTGCCGGGTACGGATCTATTATTTGGTAGCCATACCAATAAGGCTACGGCTGCGGCCAAAGAAACAATCGAGAAGATCGAAGAAAAACCGACCATTAAGATCAGCAATTTGAAAAACGTAAAAACAATAAATGTTGATTCTTCTGAACCTGTTAAGTTTACATTTTATTTTGATCCTCAGCTTTTAGAGGATTTGGAAGTGGCGAAATTTCGGCTGCGCATGGAAAAGAGGATCAAGATCAGTAAATCTGATATTGTGAATGCCTCGTTGGAATATTGTATGAAAGATCTAAATTTTTTAGAAAGATTGGTAAAGGGTGATTTGGATTAGATTAAGCTAAATAAGCTGATAAGCAGTAAGCTAGTAAGTATTAAGCTGTAAGATTTATGCTGAAAAGGGTTGTGAAGCTTGTGTATTTAGAGTCGGGTGGAGTTAGACAATTAAGCTAAATTTGACTTGGATATGGTTTGATATTATATTTAATGTGTTGAAGTATAATCGACAGGAGATATTTTGGCATTTA
Source organism: Candidatus Berkelbacteria bacterium (assembly GCA_009885355.1). Lineage (GTDB taxonomy): Bacteria > Patescibacteriota > UBA1384 > VFKW01 > VFKW01 > VFKW01. Next base: position 5,260 of record VFKW01000044.1, on the reverse strand, counting down.
ATGATACATTGCAAAAATTGGGGTTTTCTAAGAAGGCATCGCTGGTATATTTGACGCTTTTGAAGTCGGGTGAGATGTCGGCTTCCCAGATTGCAAAAGAAACGAAAATCGTGCGAACGACGGTTTATGATATTTTAAAAGAATTGGTCGCGGATGAATTTGTGATTGTGAGTTCTGAGATCAAGGATAAAAAGAAGTTTGCCGCCGGGGATCCGGAAAAGTTGGTGGTTTTTGTTGACAATCAGTCTCGTGAAATGATAGAGCAAAAGAAAATTTTAGATGAGAAGCAACAGCAATTGACGGAATTGATTCCGCAATTGAAGGCGATGTCGGAAGAGGTGATCGGCAAGCCGAAGACGCATTTTTATGATGGGGCAAAGGGTTTGGTGCAGGCGTTGAGTTTTTGCATTACCAGCAAGCAGCCGGTGATGATCTACGGTTCGTTGGAGCCGTGGGTGCGTTGGATGCCGGATCATTTTGAGTGGTTTGCAGCTGAAGCCAATAAGCGTAAAGTTGATATTCGTCGAATTGATCAAAAGACGATCGGGAAATTTCGGGGCGAGGAAAGTTCGAACGACGGCGGCTGGCCAGTGCGATTTTTGCCGGTCGGTTTTAATCTGCCCGGATTTACATTAATATACGGGGATAAAATTTTACAAGCATCCTTCCAAAGGCCGATGGCGACGATCATCGAGGATAAAGAGATGGCGAACAGTCAAAAAACCGTTTATGAGCTATTCTGGCAGTTTTTAAGAGAAGGATAACGGCCGCAGGCCGTAGTAGTTAGTAGATGGTAGTTAGTAGTTAGTAGTTAGGACTTAGAAAAAATTTAAGTTAAACTTCTCATTGCATTTGAAAAATATTGTTCGAGCGAAGTCGAGAACTTTTCTTTTTTTTGCAGTGATACTGCAGGATATGGGTCAAGGATGAGGGGGCTCATTCAGAGGACGCCCCCTACATCCTTAACAATCCTATACCCCTTCACTGCTTTTCTAGGCCCGTCAAAATATATCATTCTTCCTAAAAAGACACTCCCACGCTCCACTAGGATTCCATCCTGTGGCCGGGGTCTCTTTTTGGATAGAATGATATATTTTGACTTCCTGGAAAAGGGGGTAAGAACCAAAGTAATTGATCTTTGGGTTTTTGAAGTGGAGAGTTATTTTTTCGCTTTATTTTTCAGCGGTTTCTATATACCAAATACTATATACTTAATACTAAATTAATTGATAAATATTTCTGAGGTTTTTGAAAAATCATATTGTCATCCCGGAAGCGGGTGGCACCCGATATCCGGGATCCATTCCCGAATCAAGTTCAGGATAGGCTTTGACTGGAATGGTGGATAGTAGGGTTTTTTAGTAGTCTCTATATACCAAATACTATATACTTTATACTAGCCTTATTGGTACATGTTTTTTAAGTCTTTGGCGGAGTTTAGGAGATTTGTGAGGCTGCCGAAAATACCAAAGGCGTTTAATAGGTAAAAAATTACGGCTGATACTATTGCTAGCCCGAGAGTTGAGCCAAGGGCATAAAAGATGGCGCGGATAATGGTGGGACCGAGTCTATTTTGTTTTTCGACTTTTTTTTGAATGACGACTAGGGTTTCGATCGCCGAAATAAGACGGTCGATGCTCACTGCGAGATCTTTTTTTTCGTGGGTTTGGTTTGACTCGGTTGCTTCAACTGGTTCCATGACTCTCCTTTTTAATATTTTTAGGCGGTGGCGCCTTTTGTGGTTTGTAAATCTAAAACGGAATTTTCGAAAATTATTTTATTTTTTTTGATTTCAACGACACTGTCGGCGTGGAAAATGCGGCTTTGGAGCATATTTTTTATGTAGTATTTGGTTATACTATTTTGGTCGGTATCAATGACTGCATCTTCGATTCTGCCAAGGTATGTGCCATTTAGAGTGTAGGCTTTGGCTTTCATCAGGGTAAAATGCGTTTCGAGCGAGGCTTTGACTCTGACTACTTCGTTCGGGTCTATGAGGCTGTCCGGACTTTTAATGATCACAATTTTTGAATCTAAAACGATAATATCAACCAGGCTGATCAATTTTTTTTCAGGGAAAAAAGATCCGGTTTTGATATGAAATGCGAGCAGCTGGCCATTTTCGATATTGATAACAGGTTCGCCGAGATCGCCAACCTTGCCGTCGCCTATGGCTACGACCGGAACTCGAAATAATTTGCTTAGCAATATCATCATAGTAATTTTATCATAGCAGAAAATTTGAGGATAGTAATTAGTATATGGTATATGGTATTTCGGTGCGGTTGCTGAAAAACTGTGTCGTCATCCCGGAAGCGGGTGGCACAAGTTTATCTCGACAAATGGAGAGAATATCCGGGATCCAGTTATACGGTTTTCTGGATTCCGGTTCTGGGATCCCATCCCGACCGGAATGACGATTGTTGGTAGAATAGGGAATCGTTCTTTCCCAACCCCCAGCTCCTAGCTACTAACTACTAACTACTAGTTTTGTTGACGTTTGGGGTAATGCTTTGATATGATGTAATTAATTAAAGAGGGACTGTTTTTGATGGTTTAGGAGGGGAATGAAAATCTTTACTTTTAAGGCGCATGATCCAAAAGGTCAACTTGTTTTTGGCAAAGTTGCTTCTTCTGATATAAATCAAGTCAAGAAAGACGTTGAAAATCGCGGCTTGAAAGTTGTTAGTATTGCTGAGAAAAATAAATGGCAGGATAAATTTTTGCAATTTTCAGTGAAGCCACGAGATCGCTCACTTTTATATCGTCAATTGACGACTATGTTAAAGGCTGGGGTTTCGATTACTCAGGCTGTTGGGATTGCTAGTCAGACTCCAAATAAATCTCTAAAACGTGTCTTGGAAGAAATCAGTCTGGGGCTTGAAAATGGTTTTCCGCTTTCGCGCTCGCTTGATAATTATCCAAATATTTTCCCGAGTATTGAAACTGGCGTTTTAAAAGCAGGGGAGGCGACCGGTAAAATGGAAGTGGTTTTAAATGAGCTTTCAGACGAGGTGGCGACTTCGGCTTCGTTTGTGGCAAAGATTCGCGGGGCGATGATGTATCCGATTGTTATTGTAGTTGTGATGGTGGTGGTTATTTTTATCGTGATGACGAAGATTATTCCATCGATCAGTAGTATTTTCAAGGAACAAAATTTAAGTTTACCTTTGCAAACGCAGATTTTGGTCGGGATGAGTGATTTTATGACGAAATATTGGTATGTAGTTATTTTGGGAATTGTTGCGATGGTTGTTTTGGGTAAATTATTTGTGGCTACTCGGATCGGAAAGCAGACAAAGAGTATAATTTCGATCAATTTTCCGGTTTTTGGCGTGCTGGTCAGGGAAGTTTTTTATGCCAGGTTTACCAAGACTTTTTCTTTGTTGTTGATGGCGGGGGTGCCGATCATTGAAGCTGTAAATATCTTATCGACGATCACGACAAATACGATTTATCAGGATTTGGTCAAGAGTTTGTCTGCTTCTTTGGAACAGGGGGCGCCGATCAGTTCGGTTTTGAAAAAGAGTAAATATTTTCCGCCTCTTATGAGTCAAATGCTTTTTGTGGGACAACAGACTGGCGATTTGTCGGGAATGTGTGATACATTAGCTTCGTACTACGAAGAAGAGGTGGACAATAAATTGAAGGTATTTACGTCTTTGTTGGAACCTTTTATCTTTGTTTTCCTGGGTGGCGGCGTCGGTTTTGTGGTTATCAGTATCTTGGGGCCGATTTATAGTTTGGTTAATGTGTTCTAGCTTTTAAAGCTGATAAGCTATTAAGCTGGTAAGCAGTAAGTAGTAGGCTAGACACCGCCCACCGCCGATGGCGGGGTAAACTCAGGCGGGGTCCCGCTGCGGCGGGATAAGAATTAAGCTAATAAACAATAAGATAATGAGCTGTTAATTAATAATATTGTTCGAGTGCAGCGAAGCGAAGTCGAGAACTGTCCGGTATGTGAGTAAATAGTATTGAAATAGAAATAAGGCTGTTGCTTCTTGACTACATTTCATTTCGCTTGAAGAATATATAATAGGGGTTATATGAAAAGAATTAAACAATTAAGTGGATTTACGATTGTGGAGATGCTGGTAGTGATCAGTATTATTTCTATTTTGATGACTTTGTCGTTGATTGGATCGAACACTGTGAGATTGAGGGCAAGGGACTCTAGTCGGAAGAGTGATTTGGCGAAGGCTCAGGGGGCTTTGATCTTATATTACGCTGATAAGAAGACTTATCCTTTGCCATGTTTAGGATCAAGTACTGCCTTTCCTTGTTATTATAATGGTAAAGTTGGGGGGTACGATTTGATGATGAATGGCCGGGTTGATCTTGTTGAATCGGCTAATAATTTTAAAGGTTTGAAGGGGGATGGTTATACGGATGTTGCGATTCAGGACGAGAAATTTAGTACTGGCATAGCAGAGGGCTTTGCATACCGATATCGACCGAGTGAGGATGGGTTGGATTTCGAGCTTTCGGCCAAACTGGAGAATGGGGGTGATGGGGATTTGAAAAAGGACGCATCGGGAGCGGGAAGTGATGATTTTAGGTATGAAAGAGGCACGGATAAGAGTATTCGGACGGGGGATTGTGTGCAGGTATCTGGATCTGGATCTGGATGCACGGTTGACGATCAAACTGTGATTGATGAATATGTTAATTATAGTCTTAAAGCCTTACCTCCTGGACTCGATACTGCTTTAGAAACTAACTGGGAAAGAGTTGTTGCTAATGATGGTGTGTGGACTTATAGCTTTGATAGTACTGGGGCTAAAAAATGTGAAAAGTGTAGGTTACAGTAGGAGTTTGTGTAGAATGTATTATGTATAAGGTATAAAAAAGGAATGATAATAATATATTGTTCGAGCGTAGCGAAGCGGAGTCGAGAACTGTAGGGAATGTGAAAATTGTATTGCAATAGTAATAATGTTGTTACTTCTCGACTACATTTCATTTCGCTCGAAGGATATTAGAGACCGCTGAAAAACATTTAAAATATAAAAATATGTCATTCTGAGTCGTCAGACGAAGAATCTAGACGTCAGTCGCACCTGATGTATGCGCGAGGCATACTCGCTAGAACCTTCGCCTGCGGGCTCAGGATGATAATTTGAGAGGTTTTTCAGTGAGTTCATATTATATTTACAAGGAGTGGGTTACGAAGAATTTTAGGCGGGGTTACACTTTAATCGAGATGATCGTGGTGGTGGCAATTATTTGCATACTGACTGCTTTGGCTATGCCGGAAGTG
>VFKW01000088.1 GCA_009885355.1 Candidatus Berkelbacteria bacterium | reverse complement strand
ATCTGGCCAACCTCGGCATCCGCCCAGACGCTTTGGCCATGATCGAAGAAGCAGTCAATAAACCCAACGGACTCGTTCTGAACACCGGCCCAACAGGTTCAGGTAAAACCACCACCCTTTATGCCATTTTAAATAAATTAAATAAAACCGGTATTAAAATAATAACCTTGGAAGACCCCATCGAATATAAAATGCCCGGCATCGATCAGGTTCAGATCAATTCTGAAAAAGGCTATACCTTTGCCACCGCCCTACGCGCCTCTCTAAGGCAAGATCCAAATATCATTATGGTTGGTGAGATAAGAGACAAAGAAACTGCTGAGATCGGCCTGCAGGCTGCTATGACCGGACATTTAGTGCTTTCAACCCTGCATACAAACAACGCCCCCGCCTCCATTGGTCGTCTTCTTGATATGGGTATCGAACCATATTTACTTGCCGGCTCCATCAACCTGATCATCGCACAACGTCTAGTTCGAAAAATCTGCCAATCTTGCCATGGTGAAGGCTGTAATGTCTGCAACCACACCGGCTTCAAGGGTCGCATCGGCATTATCGAGTGCCTAAAACCAAATGACACCATCAATAACCTCATAATGAACAAAGCCCCTCTTTCAGACTTCCTCAAAACCGCCAAAGCCGAAGGCATGAAAACCATGGAAGAAGACGGCATGGACAAAGTAGCCGAAGGCATCACCACCAAAGAAGAAGTCCACCGCGTCACCCAAGAATAAAGACAATAAATATCAAATTTCCAATATCAAATGTCAAATCAACTCAAAATCAATTACTTTGGTTCTCTACCCCCATTTTCCAAAAATAAGTATTTGTCATTCTAATACTGGTCACTGCTTCTGCAGAAAGCAAAAAAGGTTCTTCTCATCCTCATCCGTCAGGATTAAACAAAGCGAAAAAATAATTATCCACTTCAAAAACCCAAAGGAAAGCTCAGGTTCTCTCCCTCTTTTCCAGGAAGTCAAAATATATCATTCTATCCAAATAGAAACCCCGCCGTTCCCTGCTTCTGCAGAAAGTAGAAAAAGTATTCTTCTTATCACGTGAAAACTAAGTGTCTGAGTCAAGCTCATGCTTGCGAGTTTTATTTTT
>VFKW01000186.1 GCA_009885355.1 Candidatus Berkelbacteria bacterium | reverse complement strand
CGAAAAATGCGTCAAAAAATTTATGGATCTATCCAATCATGACAAAGAAGGCCATGAAAAATTTGGTTCAGATGATGAGATGTATCAATTTTATAGCAATTATTATAAAATACCAGTAGATGAGCGGACAGAAATCACAGTCATAAAATTCCGAATAATTAATTAGGAATTTCCAACCTCGCCGTCATCCCCGAGCCGAATGAAATTCGACATCTGGGATCCAGCGCCCCCCCGTCATCCCCGAGCCGAATGAAATTCGACACCTGGGATCCAGTTATAAAAAATTAAATCATTTAAATAACACAGATTCTACAATCAAAGGAGCATTTATGCTAGACATCAAATTCATCCGCGAAAATACTGAAAAAATCAAACAAAACACCAAAAATCGCCTTACCAATGTCGATATTGATGAATTATTAAACCTAGATCAATCTCGCCGTGATCTAATGCAAGAAATCGAGCAAATGCGATCTGATCGCAACCAGCATTCAAAAACCAAACCAACCCCGGAAATCATAGAAAAAATGAAAGATTTAGGTGAAAAACTTGACAAATCCGAAGACGAACTCGCAAAAATCGAGCCAAAATATCTCGATTTACTAAAAGCCGTCCCAAATCTGACTCATCCCGATGTCAAAGTCTCCGACGACGAAGATGACAATGTCATCCTCGAGCAAAAATACCAGCCGACCAAATTTGATTTTACCCCCAAAGACCATGTTCAAATATCTGAAGACCTCGATCTGATCGATTTTGAGCGCGGCACCAAAGTCACCGGCGCCAAATTTTATTATCTGAAAAATGAAGTAGTACTTTTGGAATTAGCCTTGATTCAATACGCATTTAACATAGCTGTTAAACATGGATTTACTCCGTTCATCACCCCTGATTTAGCCAAGCGTGAAATTCTTGATAATACAGGCTATAGCCCAAGAGGGGATTCTACACAGATATATAATATAGAGAATACTGATTTGAGTCTTATTGCCACTGCCGAGATCACAATGGGCGGCTATCACAAAGACGAAACTCTTAAGCAAGAGGATTTGCCAAAAAAATATGTTGCCCTGTCACATTGTTTCCGTACTGAAGCCGGTTCGTATTCCAAATTTTCCAAAGGTATCTTTCGGGTACATCAATTTACCAAAGTTGAGATGTTCCAATATACCACTCCAGAACACTCTGAATCAGTTCATCAGGAAATATTAGCAATCGAAAAAGAAATCTTTGATGGTTTGCAAATCCCATATCGTGTTATTGATCACTGTACCGCTGATCTGGGCGCCCCATCTTATCGCACGTTTGATTTGGAAGCTTGGATGCCTGGAAAGCCGAATAAAGAAGGCGGCATGGGAGATTGGGCTGAAATTACTTCTGCATCCAATTGTACAGATTATCAAGCTCGCGGCTTAAATATTAAATATCAAAATCAAGATGGTAACAAAGACTTTGTCCATATGTTAAATGGCACGGCAATCGTATCGACTCGTCCAATAATTGCCTTACTTGAAAATTTTCAACAGAAAGATGGCTCGATAAAAATTCCAGCTGTGCTTGCCAAAATCACCGGCTTTGATACAATCAAATCAAAGAAGTAGGTTATTAATGTCAAATATCAAATTTCCAATTTCAAATCAAGCTCAAACGATAAAATGTCAAAATTTGTCATTTAGTCATTTAGAGTTGATTTGTCATTTGTAATTTGGATTTTGTAATTTTTTTCGGAGGTTCTCATGATCAACATCAAGCTACGAAACCATATCAAACTGGACGAAGACACAAAACAATATTTCCAAAAACGCTTCTCAAAAATAGAAAAATTACTCCCTGAAAATTCCTTTGCCGAAGTCGAATTCATCGATCAATTTGGCGACAAAGGCGGCGTTGATAAATTAGTCCAAGTCGATATCACCATCCCAGGCGAGAAAAATCCAATCCACCTAGAAAATTCCGCCCACGACTGGATGACCTCGATCGACGTTCTAAAAGACCGCCTGGAACATTATCTATTAAACAGAAAAGACAAAATCCTAGAATCCCACCGCCACCCAAGAGAAGATAAGCAATAGCCAAGCTCCCTTGGCGCGTATCAAGTATCAAGTATTAAGTATTAAGTATTAAGAGTCATGATCGCCAAGAAAATCAATCCCTCTCTTCTTTGTCATTCAGAGTCGTCAGACGAAGAATCTATCACGCCCCTGGTACCCTTTTTGTCATTTGGATTTTGACATTTGACATTGCCTGCCTGCCGGCAAGGCAGGGAAATTTGACATTTCGCCCCATTCTCATGTCATTCTGAATCGTCAGATGAAGAATCTAGGTCGTCAGACTGTCAAGTACCCCTTTTTTAAACAGACACTCTGCGTCTTGGGGAATCTTTAATTGTTAACATTTTAATATAATATTGAGCTTTGAATGTTGCCGGCTGGGTTTTTATTTTTGTTTG
>VFKW01000037.1 GCA_009885355.1 Candidatus Berkelbacteria bacterium | reverse complement strand
TATTGGACAATGATATTTTTGGGGGCGATTTGAATATCTGTGATGCGATCTTTGTGCGGCAGGCCGGCCATTGTGCGTGGCCAAGTGTTGGTGGTTGGATCGTATGTAAATTTGACAGCATAGGTTGCGTTTCCAGAATAATTAATAAAGGCAGTTCCGCCTTTTGGTCGAGCGCCGATGGCGGGGTCGTCTTTGAACTTATAGACAGCCGGGCTGGCGGTTTGCGCCCAGCCTCTGGATGTGGCTAGGGCATATAATTTATTTGGATCGGTAAAAGAGGTATGTTCGCTGCCTGAGACGCCAGGATAATATTTGCGCCAGAATGCGCCTCCTGAATTGGTCATGCCATTAAGGTCTTTGACTCCATCGGCTACTATTTTATTTAGAGCGTCGGCGGAGCCGCCAAAATGAGTATAAAAGGCGTCATATTCTTCGGCCCAATCGACATAGTAAGTGCGTGCGGAGCGAACCGGACCGATTTGGGCAGGGATCTTTGGCCCGTAAATAGCCATAAAGCGGGTAATACCACCCTCGGCGAGAGTTTCATATACGATTGAGGCGTCGGTGAGTCCGCTCTGAGGGCGAGCTTGGGGGTGATTTTCAACCATAATGGCAAGAGGATGACGAGAGGCAAGCTCTGGAGCGACCATAGTACCGTCGAGGGTCGATTCTAAAATAACCGGCTTGGGTGGTTCTGGAGTTGGTGTTGGAGTTAATGGGGCTTTTTTAACTTGTTTGACAGGCGCTGGTTTGTTTAACATAGCATAAGCAAAAATCCCCCCGGCTAATATTAGCATGATTATAGATGTGATAATTAATATTTTTTTCTGTTTTGGACTTATTTGTGATAGATTCATTTAACCCCTCCCTATTTATATACATTATATAATATTTATTTATTTATTGGTAGCATAGATTGCTTATAAGTTAATTTGGACTATGGTAATCTTAATATGTAAGAAAATAATTAAATAGGAAGGTGGGGTATGAAAAATGTTCTCGAAAAGTTCAAGGAAAAGATTTTGAATAACCGCAAGATGGCGGTGGCTTTGTTGGTGGCTTTATTAATATTGCCGCTTGGGATTACCGGATTTGTAAAAAGGGATGAAATTTCCAGTCGTTTGGGCATGTCGGCTAGTACTGTGCCGGTGATAAGTGGAAATGTAGGTTGTAGTATAAGTGGTCCTAGCTCTGTCGTTGATTTTAGACCTACATCATTTACAGCTACTTGGACAAATAATTATCCTTACTATACTCCTAATTTAGGTGTTAGTTATAGTCCGACTATTGACGGAGTCTCAGTTTCGCCTCTTCCTTCGCCAATGCCACCTTCATGGCAAACTTTAAGTACTGCAGGTCTTAGAAGATCAGGTACAACAGCTACTTTAAATTTTTACTTTACTCCGAGTGCTTATGGAACATATAAAATAGTATGCGGCATGGGTAATACTTTTACTGGTACTGGCGGAACAAATACGAGATGCGGTGGAGATCCAATATATTTTGCTCCTTATTGTATCGGTAATACACCTCCTTTTAAACTTACTGTATGCAAGGTATGCAGCGATTTTAATGACCAAATGCAATCTTTGGCCAATGTTTTTGGACAAGAAGCGGCTACAGCTCCAACATATGCAACGGTTGATGAAAATATGTTTGAATCGGAAATAGGAAATCAGATGATTGGTCCTTTAAATAGTACTTGTGGAGATCCTGATATAACTGATGCATTTAGGGTAATTTGTAATACTGAGGCTCAAAGCATCTTGGGACCAATGCTTGGTACTGTTGCAAGAGAGTATGTTAGAAGGCGTGGGAATGCTGTACTTGGTCCGATAGTAAATAATTATATAGATCGAATTCCAAGTCAATTATTTTATACTGGTGGTGGAAACTTCACACGGGCTATTAATGCTTCTTCAGAATCTGGCTTTACTTCCAATGTTAAGTTTGGTAAGACTATTGGGGTTTCTGGTACATATTCTTTAAGCGGAACAGTGAAAGAGACTGTTAGGAGTATAACTCTTGGAGTTGGCTTGAATGCGTGTATTTTACCATCTGATAAAACAGCATCGAGACATGATCCTGTATCCGTCTCAATAACAGGGGCTGTGACAAATGGTCAAAATAGTTTTGGCGTAACTGCTGCATATGATGGTGAATATACCGCTTTAGCGACCCTTATCTTGAGAAGATAATTAGTTATTTATGAAGTAAATATGAAATTATATTTGCAGTAAAATTATAAATCATTGGAATATCAAAATACCAGGCAAAGTTATTTGCCTGGTATTTTTGGTTGTGAAGGGAGTCTATTCCAATCCAAGAATGAGCCCGAACTTCCGTATTGGTTATCGTTAATTATTTGTTAAATTCAGTTTGTACTATTATGTTTTCTATGTCCTGGCGGTAT
>VFKW01000090.1 GCA_009885355.1 Candidatus Berkelbacteria bacterium | reverse complement strand
TTTGGCGGCACACCGAGCTGTTCTTTTTGTTATGTAATCACAGGCAGTGAACTGATATCTTCTAACTCCGAGTAGAGGATGAACATGGACAGTATCAACTTGTATCAGATCTCCAGGATTGTTAATTATGTAGTCCCAGTCTTTAGGAATGGCATGAAAGCGAGGTTTTCTTCTCCGTTTAGCTCTCTCGATTCTAGCTACAACAATCGGTGGTTCTTTGAGTACTCCTCTTTCCCTAAGTCGTGTTAAAGTCCTGCCAACGGTGATAATCGTTGTATTAATTTCTTCTCTTTCTAGAAGTTTCCAGATCTTCTTTTTGCCCCAACGAGGATATTCTTCTCGGATTTCTTTGACTCTTTTTTCTATAGCAGGATCGGTTTCCGGTTGTCTTACATTGTGTGGTGTTCTGGTGATTTTATCATCTTCTAAGGAAAGAAGATCATAAGGGTTGTATCTATTCTTCCAGCGATAAAACACATCTGGAGACAGTCCGAAATGACGACAAGTTAATCGCGCATTCTGGCCATTGTTTCCGTACCAATCCATCCACTTTAATCGCCGTTTTGCTTCTTTTGAGAATTCGGGGACGCTTCACTTTTGGCCTGAAGTTTAGCGATAAGGAATAATTAAATAAAAATCATCGAAGAGTCGGTAAAATAACAAGAGGTAAGATGTCAGACTACTACAAGGACCAAAGAACAAGAAATATATATGACTCAGAATCAACTGAGCCTTATAAACTTAGTCGATCTAAAATCGATTTGTTTTTGAATTGTCCTCGTTGTTTTTATATTGATCGGAGACTTGGGGTTGGGCGGCCTCCTGGATTTCCATTTAATCTAAATTCGGCGGTGGATGCATTGCTTAAAAAAGAATTTGATATTCATCGGGCTGCAAATAAGGCACATCCGATGATGAAGGCTTATGGTCTTGATGCCGTTCCTTATTCTCATGAAAAAATGGACGAATGGCGAGATTCATTGCATGCCGGAATCACATATTTGCACAAACCAACCAATTTATTGATCACCGGCGGGGTTGATGATGTTTGGGTGGATAATAAGACAAAAGAGCTCATTATAGTTGATTACAAGGCAACCTCGAAAGACGGAGAAGTCAGCTTGGATGCAGACTGGCAAATCGGCTACAAAAGGCAAATGGAAATATACCAATGGCTTTTCCGCCAAAATGGTTTTAAGGTTTCCGATACAGGCTATTTTGTCTATTGCAACGGCCGAAGAGATAATGAATCCTTTGATGGTAAATTGGACTTTGATGTAAAGTTAATTCCATATACTGGAGATGGAAGCTGGGTTGAGGGAACTATTTTTGATATGAAAAAATGCCTCGATTCTGACTTCATCCCCGAACAATCTGCAGATTGCGATTATTGTAATTATATCGAAGCAGTCAAAGAAGTGGTAAAATAAAGACGCAGATAAAATAATTACAAAATATTGCAAAGGACTCGGCATTAGTTCACTGTTTGGAGAATAAAATGGCATATATTTACATAGATGAAAGCGGACAATTTACAAAAAACAGTAAAGAGAAATATTTTGTCATTGGTTCTTTCACGGTCGGTGACCCCAGTCGTACTGAAAAGCGTTTCAAAAGCTGGCAAAGATCTCGATTTCCTAGAAAAATGAGTACCCAACCAGAAATTAAATTTTCTGATGTTAAAATTACTCATGCTCTGCGTTTGGCAACATTAAGATATATCTCTGAATTAGATGTCAGGATTCGTTATGTATTTTTAAAAAATAAAAACATTCCCGACGAGTATAATCATAATGGCAAGATCAAAAGCGGGCAGCTATATACCCAAATCATCGGTGAAGCACTCGAAAATTATTTACCAATAAATGAACCGGAGTTTAGAGTTTTCTGTGATGAACGCCACTTAAAAGGAGTAACGCGTATTCAATTCAAAGAGCTTATAAAGACTCGTTTACTTCCTCTTCTTCCGGCAAAATCATTGATTCAAATCGAAATGAAAGATTCGACCCAATGTGCAAATATCCAAATAGCTGATTGGGTAACTGGGGCCCTGGCTCATTTCATTGAAGAAAAACCATTTGGAAAAGATTATTTTAGTACTATTAAAAATAATATAATTGGAGAAGGACAAGAATTATTCAAAGATCACTGGGAAGAAAAATATAACAAAAAACTCAATCAAGATGATTGAGGCTTTTGTTGAAGCAGCGTCTCCCCAAATGGTGTTCTGCGGCTTAAGTCTCGGATACTCCGAGGGAACACCGTAGCATTTGGAAAGCTATTATTGCATGCTTCAAGTTAATATTAACACTGTGGATAACCAAAGTCAATACAAGGATCCTACAAAAAAGTTGTCATTCTGGACATTAGGGAACTCTTCAATAGGGTAAGATTCTTATTTAATCTGATAATTGATAAAAAATAAAATCATCGAGAATCAGAAAATGAAAACTGAATTCACCGTCAAAGTACGATAAAATACGACTAAAGGATTTTTGTGCATGAAATAACTAAAAATAAAATATTTACCAGCGGCATGATTTTACCGATCGATTCGATTCATGGATTTAGCCACTGGGTAAGGGTTGAAAAACTTGGACTTATGATCGCTGAACAAAATGGCGCTGAAAAGGAAGTAATTTCATTGTTCGCATATCTGCATGACGCCAGACGAGAAAATGAATTTACTGATCCTGATCATGGTAAGCGCGCGGTAGTATTATTAGATGAGCTGATAAAAGCAAATATAATCGAAATAACCATGTTACAATATAATCAACTATCCAAATCGTTGCTATGGCATAATTTAGATGACGCAAATGATTCAGATATAACGGTTCTCACCTGTTGGGATGCAGACAGACTTGATCTATGGCGTGTCGGCGACATACCAGATCCAAATCGCATGTTCACAGATTGTGGTAAAAGTAAAAAGATGATGGATTATTCTGAGGAGTTGTACCGAAAGTGAAATAATTATGTAAAATAAAAATTATTGAGGAAAATTTTGAAAGACATACCACAATTGGATCGACAACAATTAAATGAATGGCGGGAGAAAATACTCGGGCCAACTGGCAATAAGTTCCCCAACTCATTTTTATTTGGACAATTATTTTTTGAAGGATCGCCTTTGTAAAAGAATACAAAAGGTGATCAAATTTAGTTTTTGATTTAAATATTGCTAATTCCTACGAGTGCCTCTGCAATATGGGAATCTACTGCATCCCCAAAATTTACCATAACGCCCTTGTCTTAAAACTAAGTTCGAATTACATAATGGACAGACTTGTGAAGATAAGTTTTTATTTATACTATCAAACCTTTTTTTACTTCTAACGGCCTCCTTGCTTATAATTGCATCATGTAATTTATTTCTATATTTCACTAACGCTTCTGTAAAAACTAGTTTTTCTTTTTCATTTAGTTTTGGTTCTACATTGTTTTTTAAGAATCTTATTTTTTCTTTGGTCCAGTCTGAATTAGTCACAAAAGATTCGGGGTTAGACACAAAAGTCTCTAATCGCTTTTTTTCTGAGAATGTTAGGCTATGCGAATTACAACTTATGCAAACATTGTTTCTTGTGTTATAAATTATTTTAAAATCTGAACGCTCTTTGTGCTGTAAACATCGCGAACAAACTATTTGCTTTGATATTTTAAGAGCAGCTTTTAGTTCATCTAGTAATGAGTCTTTTTGGGCTTTTTTTTTACGATTACATCGAATAGATGATCAAGCGACTCTATAGGATTATTACCAAGAACGAATTTGTTAACCCTGAGGAATTCATATCCATAAGTTTCTAAAGCCTTCTGTCTTTCAATATCTTGGGCAATGTAAAAGTCGTCAAAATTATTTTTAATTTCATAACCATCTTTAAAGTGAAATTCAAATCCATCATATTCAATTATTACATTCGTAGGCTTCTCATCTGGTTTACAGTATGTCATAAGAAAATCAACTCGGTAGGCAGGTATCTCTGCGTTATTGATGCGTCTAAGATACTCTCCGATAGGGAATTGAGCCTTAATATCGAGATAGTCTTTATTTTCGTCATAGAATTTGGTCTGTTGAATGAGACTAAGTAATCGTTTTTCTCCTTCTGATTCAGTCTCCGAAGGGTCTGGAAGCTTTGAAGATTCTTCAAGCTCGCCCTTAAAATGTTTTATAGCGTTGCCAATTTCACCAGTAAATTCTTCAACTGGCTTACTTATAACAAAAACAGCACATTCTTTTACACGACTAAATCCTACATTCAGTCTCTGCTCCCTAAGCTTACCTTCATCGTCATCTAGTGATAGAGCTTTGGCAAATATAGTATTTAAGCGTGAGCTATTAGACTTACTCTCAACCATTGAATAATAAACAGTATCACGCTCTTCACCTTGGCAAGTATCAAATGTCATTACCTTAAGATTCATAATCTCATCCATATATGCAAACTTAGGAGAATTCCTAAGCAAGTCAGCAATATATTTCTGTTGATTCCTAAAGGGAGTTATCACGCCGACTGATTCTTTAGATCCAGATTCTGCCTTTTGCTCTAATTCATTTCGGATGAATTCAGCTTCATTTTTATTTGCATTTTCGATAATTTTCCCAGCATTTCCCCTTACTTCGATAGGCTCGGAAGAATCCTCAACAATTTCAAAACGAATTACTTCATTAATCCCACGAGCTCTCAGTTTCATAACTTGCAATTGATTACTATAAAAATATTTATTTGAGTATGAAATTACCTCTTTATATCCTCTAAAATGTTTCCTTAGCATTGTTTGGTAGTTGGCGATATTCCTTATAAATTCAAGTATTGAGTTTCTGATATCAAAGCGATAAATCTTTTCTTTTATTGCGTCTCTGGTCTCGTTATCAATTAATTGACTATCTTTCTTAAAATTTTCTTTTACATTACTAAATGCCTCGTTATTAATTGCCTTACTCGCATTAGATGTTTTTACGTTACTGAACTGCTTGACATCTCCTAACACCACAACCTTCTTGGCTCTGAGGAGTGCAGGAAAAGCTTGTGCAATACTTACCTGAGAGGCCTCATCAATTATCACTACATCAAATAGTTCCGGCTCGAGCGGCAAAAATTCTCCCAATTCTCGAATATTAACAATTAAGCACGGGAAAGCTTCTATTAGAACTCGTATTAATTTTTTTGGTAATTGTGATTTTAATTTAATTAATTTTTTAAGATCTTCAGCTTCACCCGCTTTAAAAGTTCTGAATTCAACCACTTTTTTATCTAATATATATGTCATTTGGGCGATAAACCGATTTTGCAATAATTTGGTATCCACATTATAAGTAGAGTATTGATTCTTGCCAAATACTTCCTCGATTTTTTTTATTTGCTCTAAATAGTTTATCAGGCTACGCACTTTCTCTTCATTTAGTGTGGTTATTTTCTCGTTTAAAAGACTCTCAAGATTTTCAGAGACAACGGATAGTTTATTACAAGTGAGGGGAATATTGTCGCAAATATTAATTATTCTCTCAATTAGCCTATCATTGCTTTTCACAAACTCAACTAAAATCTTTAAAGAATTAAATTCAGTGATAAATTCTTTTAGATCCTGGGAATTTAAAAATCCCGTAGTCCCGATCTTTTCTAAATATTTCGAAAAAATTGGATTTGTATTTAACTCAAGTTTTTTACAGCTATCAAATACCTCTTCAAAGACATTTAAAAATACAACGGACTGAGCTATTTTATTAATTTCAAGATAATTTAGACTAACATCTTTAACCGGGACGACTTGCTTACAGGTTTCTAAAACTGATTCTTCTTGAATTAATCGGGAAATTTCTTTAAGCTCTGTGGTTAGAGTTTGTAAGTTATTTATTGTTCCATTATAAGTATCGTCCTTAAATAGATTCTCGATATTTTTAATCGAAAGTACTTCTTTGATGTCCAAATAATTACATTTAAATTCATCTCTCAGCCGCTGAATTTCTTTACAAATAACCACTTCTGATTCTATATGGGGAATGATTGAATGCGGATCGACAAGTTTTGATTCAGGAAAAGCAATTTCAAGACTATTATTTATTTTTTCTATTTCTGATTTTTTAGTAAACTGCCAAAGAAATGATTTTAATTTCTTTACATTTTCAAGATATTCTTCGATATTATTTATATTATTATCATTAATATCTAGAAATATTTTTTTACCATATTTACTAATATGAAGATTATACAGTGACCTGCATTTGTTTAAAATCTCAACAAATTGCTCGATTTCTACAATGACACTTGGTAATTTTTCTAAGACAAGGATTTCCTCAATTTTCCTGGTTATCAAATTTTTATTTTCTACCATTAATTGATTTGAGATATTCGTAAACTTATCATTCGCTAATAATATATTTTCCCAACTGTATTCTGTTTTGCTTACGATGTTTTTGGAAATTTGGATAAGTTCATTATAATTATTGTGTTGTTGGCCAAGGTCTTCGATGGTTTCTAGGTTGCGAAGCACTTCATCGATATTTTTACAATCTTCATCATTGGTATGATCAGCAAGCCAACCTGTACTTAATTTATAGTAACTTTTATTATCTCTTTGCAGAACCTCGCGAATATCAATTATCTCTTCTAATAATTTATAGTTATTATCCTCAGATATTTCGTTTATGTCGAGGGTATCTCTCCACTCTGATAAATGTTTCTTCTCATAATCGATTACTGAAGGAAGTAGTGGAAGTATTTTCTCATGGAATTCTTTTGAGTTTATTATTTCTTCATTAATCCCATCTTGCATATCTTTCGTTCTATCTGTGATTTGTGAGGCCAATTTTTCCTGATTAAATTTGTGTGCACTGTAGCGATCTTTAATTTTCTCAAAATTTTGATTTTGAAATATCTTATTAAAGTTAGTTTCTGCTTGACCAAGTCTTAAAATTGGATTTTGAACATAACCCTCATCAATTTTTACTTTTTCCAGCGCTTCAATTATTTTTTCTTCAACTACATCTAGTGCCTCTTTTTTATCGGATGTTACTAGCACAGATTTGTTATTTAATAGAGCGTCATAAATAATTGCCGTAATAGTATGACTCTTTCCTGTTCCTGGAGGACCTTCTATGATCACGCTTTTTACTTCATCTTTCCTTAACGCTTCCAAGATTTTAATCTGCTCAGAGTTTAAAGGAATCGGACTTTTATATGTTAGTTTCTCACTTACAGATAAATCGTTGAATTCTTCATCAACTTCAAGCGTCACAACTTTAGGATTTTCTAATAAAAATTGATTTATTAATTTATCAAAAATTTCTCTTGCTAGTGAGCTATCTCCCTCAAGTAACAGCTGGAGTGCTTCATAGTCATTAATTAACGCCTCATCTGATTTATCCGATACAGTCATATAACAGTTGGATGAGATCTTTACTTTTTCATTTTGAAATTTAATTTCTTTATCATTAAGTGAAAAATGAGGTAGTTGATATAGATTAGAAATTTTATTAAGAATACCATTAATTGTTGATGGGAGATCAGTCTCTTCATTCCAATAAAATTGACGCTTCGGAATATCTATTTTTTTTCTATGGTCACGGTTCTCTTCACCTGTGATCTTCTCAGATATATATTGCAAGGCCTTTTCATTTATATATAAGACTGGCCCCATTTCTAGCTTGTAGGCTGGCTTGGGTATTTCGGTCAATCGGGCATGTTCTATATTAACTGGAATAAAGAATAGCGGATATGAATCAGAATCAAATTTAATATCGTAGAAATAAAGATAAAATTCGGTTTTGTCGGTTAACTTTTTCGTTTGCAAAATAAGAGTAATGTCTCTGTAAAGATCAAATAATCTGTATTTGCGAATTATAGCTGTATATTTGTCTACTGTGGATTCTTTTAATAAATTTCTTAGCTCGGCTCTGCTATAAAGTAAATTAGGCTGTAAATTAAGCTTTTCGCTTTCAATCCATAACTCAAAGGAATCCAATACACTCTCAGTTACTTTATCAGATTCCAGCGACCCATTTTCAATAATAACTTCATTTATTTTTGAGATGCACACTTCTTCGGGATAAATCGCAAATTCTCCATCGGATATCTCGGCAAGCTTTGGAACGGAAAAGTTTTTCGATAGGAGATCTAAAACATAAGAATTAAGTTTTGGATATTTGTTTAATTGAACACCAGAAACGCCCTCGTCAATTGAAAGCTGGATTTTTCTCTTGGGTTTATGTCTGCCTTGGAAATCGGTCTCTAGAAATTCCTTATAATAACTTAGCAAGGAAGCTATAAATGGCCATTTACTTGTTTCTTGCTTTTCCTCTTCAATATGTGTAGAAGTTGCTTTGGGTTCCATTTTTATCTCCCCCATTAATTTTTCATCATATATATATTTAACCACTTATTTAGATATTAAGCTACCCTTCAACTCTAAATTAATAGATTCTGATAAACTCTTAGAACAGTTAAAAATATCTGTAATTTTTAAAAAAAAGAAGCCCTGCGAACACGAAGTCCGAGGGCTTTTTGAGTTGACCCGAAGGTCAATTAGTGTTTTCGTCTGTAGTAGACAAGGCCTAGTGGTATGATCCCACCGGCTAATGCCAAGAGACTAGACGGCTCTGGAACTGGTGTAGTAGGACCCGTAATGGCATAGTGGGCAAGAGGGTAGTTGCCATATGAGGCGTATGCAGCGAGTGTGCAATCAACCTGGCCTGGGACGGTACTCTTATCAGTTACGATTTGAAAAATAGCTGTACTACCAGGTAAGTAGCAGCTGTTCCAAGTCTCTCCCCAAAAAGATAGCCATTTTTTACCCTCAGGCGGTTCAGAAATAAGCATTTGTCCTTGCGCATTTATCTGGCTGTAAACATAACCGAAAGACCAGTATGCTCCAGGTGCTGGTTGGCGGGGAGGTGGAACAGTCCAGTTAATGACATTTGTTTCATTATTCACAAGGACATAGAATCCCTCAAAGCCATTCGTTCCTGGCTCGTAGTTAGTCACAGACCAAGTATAACTGTAACTGTCTGCAAGCTCATCAACTATTGAGGTGACTTGATATCCTGCGAATGCTGGCATGGCCAGCAGAGTGACGAAAATTACAACCAGAACTGTGAGCTTCATCCTTATCTTCTCCGTTTCAGAAATAGAAGCGGTGCGACTAGTGTCCCAAGTGCCAGTAGACTGGACGGCTCGGGGACAGACTGAAGTTGAGCAATCATTATCGCGGGCTCGCCATGACTATCGGTATTGGAGTAATCCTGCCATGTAATTACATTCCCGCAAATGGTTGGGTTGCGTTGATCACCTCGACCACCAGCAAGTAACTGTACGCCATCTTCAGGCGACCACAGGTATATTTCATATCCCTTGTAATCAGGTGATTCCCAGTTTAAGGCATAGATCTGTTCGCCCCATACGACCCTACCCGAATCAAATCTCGCATTTTGAATAACATTTCTAGGAGTAGCTGAGTAAAACCCACCAGCGCTGTCTAGCCTTAAGCGATATGTTGGTATTTCACCCTGACCATATCCGGCCGGAGCTAACGTGATATTCCTGTGAAGAATATCTCCGTTCCAAATATCCTCTTCGAAAGAGACCTGTCCGTTGTCTATGTGTGGCGCTTCGCCGTTATATCCAGGCAAGATACTGAATCCTGAGGTATGATTCCAGAGATTCCTACCCCACACGACATCATCTCTAGACATGTCCATGTAGCCACCTTCATAGCTTCCATAGAAACGACCGTAGATGTTAGAAACTAACCCTTCTGGTCTGGCAATGACGACATGATTGCCGTCCGCGACTGCATAAAACGCAGCATCTGCCACTCTAGTTATCTGACTTGACTGGGCATTCCATGTAAAAGTACCGTCATAGGCGGAAGCCCATACTACGCCTTGATTGTAGGCAAATGGCTTATTGCCATAGCCAACTTGGGTTGTGGTGTAGTTGAGCGCAAAACAGGAGCTCGGTAGTACTACTAGAAGAATCATTGCGATCAAAATTCCGAGTTTCATCTTTATGGAACCATCCTTTTACCTACCTAAGTCCTATCGTAAACGATGGCTTCGGTGGCTGTATTTGAAAGCCAGTGCCTTCAAAGCAACCACTAAAGCATTTTTTAAATAACCGCCTGTATTATAGCTCAAAACAGGTTAAAAATCAAGTAGAAGTAGGTAGAATTTTATTTTTATTACCTCCACGAACTCATTCATCATTTCAATAAGTTCAACTTTGTTCCCACATAGCCCACTGAACCGAAAAAAGCACCTTAAGAGATGCTTTTAAGTTGTCATTATCATCATCATTAGTTATTAATATTTTTATGAGCTGACTGGATTGCTACTACACAAAAATACCTATTAACTATATAAAAAAACATCCTGCCGTAGTCCGCCAAAGATGTTTCCTTTAGTTCTATATCTGGATTTAAATTTCGAAACAAACCCTTATATGATCCAGAATTATTAATATTATCTCTGACAATACCTGATTGGGGTAATAGTTTAGGGTTACATTTAGTAATTTGCTGAAATTTTTTAATCAAACTTTTTGCCTGAGGTGTGCTTAATTTGGAAAGTTCGCATTCTTTAGACTCATATTTGTCAAATACTAAAATATAATGCTTACCATCATCAACCAATTCCTCTATTAGTGGGTTAGTTGCAACTTCATCTGATAATATTGTACCTTGCGGCATATCTGCGACACCTGAAGGAAGCTTGGAGAATTGAGAATTAAAAGCTCTTGCCTTTTCTTTTCGTGCCTTATGCTTATTCGGATCTTTTAATTTTTTGGCCATAATATTTTTTCATTGTATCAGTTGAAATTTTGTTGTTTGAGGATTCAAAATCACTTAATCCTTTTCTTGCTTCCTGCCATGGCTCTTCACTGTGAGAGAGCGTTTCCAAATAAGATCCATCATATTTACCATAAATACGCCATATTTCATCTAATAATTTTTTTTCATCAATATTTAGATCCGAAAAAGAAGTTTCTTCAATCTCTTTTATAATTTCACTACTACCATAGTCCTTAAACTGAATGTAAATCCTTGGAATAGCCGGCCCGTGTACCCAAGCTTCAATATCTTCATGAAAAATTACTTTATTTCTTGTTACTAAACTCCATGCTTGAGCGTAATAAAGCAATTTTTGTAGTTTCTTGTTCGTTAGACCTTTTTTGTCCTGATTATTTTTATATATGAAATAATAGGCTACCTCTTGGGCTTTCGAATCGGGTTTGCCGATATTCGAAACCATATTTAAAAAATCCTTGACTTTGTCCATAAAATTTCCTCCCTTTTCCCCTCCACCCCTAAACAATACAATAGAACATAGCGCATTTCATTATTAATTATAACAAAACTAGCAAAAACAACAATCTCTAATGCGCCATCCCAAGTTTTAACCTCATACCTCTCCAATACTCATCATCTTTGAGTAGGGTTATAGCATCCTCAATGATGGACCTCTGAGCCGACAAAAGGCCCGACTGACGACGGAGCCTTCTTGGTAGGTTAATAAATCATTTAGCTTAGCGGCTTTTTCTAACACATGATTTCCTTTCGTTAATATATTTTAACTATACCATATTTGAGGCTGGTTTATTTAATAAAATATTACGGTTGCAAATGGATAGATTAGGATTATAATAAAATAGATATTAATTAAGGAGGAATCTATGCGATCTTTTGTAATTACTCTAATTGGAATTGTCTTTAGCTTTTCAGTGGCTTTCGCCCAAGTAGCGACGCCAACGACTCAGAGTGGCGCCACACTTGCTACCACCCAAGAGATTACGGCTTCTGATCTTTCAGTCCCAGACCCATCTTATTGGCAGATTTCCAAGCGAAAAATCATGAGATTTTTTACTTTTTCACAAATTAAAAAAGCGAGAATATCACTCGAGTTAGCTAATCTAGCGTTACTGCAAGCAAGAGAAGCGGCAAAGGCGGGCGATCAGACTCGAGTTACAACTTTAATTGATTCGTATAATGAGCAAATCAGTGCGTCCTCGGCATCTTTAGATCAAATTACAAGCCAATTCATGAATATTAGTAATCCGGATGTTCAAAACATTTTGAGTCAGATTGAAAATACTCGATTATTGGAAGTATCACTCCTTGACTCGCTAAATTTAAAGGCAACTGGCAAACTTAATGACAAAATAACACAAGTCCGCTCTGAGGCGCTTAAAGATCTTACTGAAATTTTGACTAAAGAAAATTTATCCCCGGATGAATTGACTAAGAAAATTAATGAAATTTCTAAAAAATTGGAAGACAAGGAATTAAAAGCGAATAAAAAGTTTATTCGAAAAATGGACGTGCTTAATGATTTAAGTAAAAAAAGTGACGATCAAGAACTTGATGATGTGATCATTGAAATTGAAAAAGATGAGCTCGATGATGTTTCAAAAGAACCTGAGGATGTTTTAGATGAAGTGACAGATGAAGCCTCAAAAAGAAATGATCTTGTTACTTTACAAGAACTACTAACTCGCGTTCCTGATGTAGCCAAACCTGCCATTCAAGCGAAAATTGATAGGGAAGTTGCTAAGTTATCAGTAAAAATGAAAGACAATCCAAACGCTTTGGAGCAAGCAATAAAGAAAGATGAAAAAAACATCGAGGCAAAAAAACAGCTTCTTGAAAAAATTAAAACAGAGAACGAAAAGGCCGATGAAAGCGTAAAAAAAGAGATCGAAAAAAAAAGCGAGGAATTAAAAAAAGCTCAAGAGAAAGAGACTGAAAATCAAAGCGAAGATGCTTCCGATAACGAGATTCGCTAATGAAATATGGATCTATTTAAATAAAGATTTCGTTACAAATAACAGGCTGAAAAGCCTGTTATTTGTTAATAACGACGCTCTGGTGCCCGACGGCTAATTTTTGGGTAAATGAATTCGGGGACGCTTCACTTTTGGCCTGAAGTTTAGCGATAAGGAATAATTAAATAAAAATCATTTCAGAGAATAAATATAAAAAAAAGCCCTGCGAACACGAAGTCCGAGGGCTTTTTGAGTTGACCCGAAGGTCAACTAATGTTTTCGTTTGCAATAGGCAAGACCGAGTGGGATGATCCCACCGGCTAATGCTGCTATATTAGATGGCTCTGGAACCGTTGGCCCAGTAACGTTATAGTAATACGTTGAGTAAGTAGTCGTGGAAATTGGAGGAAGTGCACAGTTTCAATAGATAACCGAACCACCTCTGCTATTCCCCGGAGTAGTGTTCTTGTCGGTCTCGACGGGGGAAACCATGCTCGTACTTTTTTCAAGCAATTATTTTCGCAATTACAATTACGCCCTCGTTTAATTTTATGATTATTTTTCATACTACCCCTACTTTTTACTGATATATTTCCAAAGTGCCACTATAGCCATCACAATCAAGACTATAAACAAGATATATGTTAGCCATGCGCTGATCGCGTAAAATGACCCATTATTTCCATTCATCATATTCGAATCAAATCCCATCATATTTAACTCCCTTCTATCTTATTATACGCTCAACATAGTATAAAAAAAGATTGGTTGTCACAAACAATCCATATTGGAAAATTGGCGCTTGGAGTAAGAATATAGCCGACAGGACTCACTGAGTATTTATCCAATGATTAGCTGTATTTATTCTGATAGGCTTTCAATAAGGATTAATATGAAACTTTTTGGACAAGCTTTATTATTTGGGATAACGGGAATAATAGTAGGGATGCTCATTTCTCAATTTTGGATTCGACCATGTAGCCAAGCAGATAGGGTTTTTCTAGAAGAAATGATCCCCCACCACCAAGAAGCAATCGAAATGGCTAAAATTGAAGTTGAAAAAGGCAATAGTCCAGATCTTAAACGCTTAGCAAATAATATAATCAAGGCGCAAGAAGAAGAAATTAAAGAGATGCAAAAATGGTATTTTGATTGGTACGGAATAGAGTATAAGACCAAGCCGGAAAGTATGCCTGAGCTAAATCAACTGAATAAATTAAGCGGAAATGATCTTGATAGTGAATTTGCTACCCAAATGATTATGCACCATAAATCAGCAATCTCAATGTCAATGATTATTAAGAATGTAACAAGGCACAAAGAAATTAGAAATTTATCAAAAAATATTAACACATCTCAGGAAAAGGAGGTTAAAGAGTTGAGAGACTTCTTAGGTCCATGAATATAGATTTAGTGACACGATTTGTTTTCTTTGTTCTCGGGATTGTTTTTATCTTCTTCAGTATGGTTCTTATGCATTCCTTTCATCATGACAAGATGCAAAAGAGGACAGGCCAGCAAAATTAGGTAGGTAAATGAAATTTTAAAAACAAAAAATGTCAAAATTACTATTAACCCTATTGCTGTGTATATAATATAATTTTTCATCTTTACTCCATCTAATAAATATATGTATAAGATCCATAATCGCCTGGGCGAACTTCCGATCGATAACCGTAACCATAAGGCGTGTTCCAATTATATTCCGACACATCAATGGTCCCATCATCATTTACTTTCATAACGATCGCGACATGCCCATAAGGTGCGATTTTTGACTTACTCCATGTGATAATCGCTCCGACTTGAGGCGTTGAGTGAGTATTGTAGCTGTTCCCGCTGGCAGCATGCTTCCAGCCCCAACCGTCGCCATACCCAGCGATTCGGTTCCAGGAACGACCTTCGACTGAGTTAAAATACCAGGCAGCATAAGATGTGCATTCTCTTACCAAAAATCCCCATGGATCGCCGATAGAATCCGGAACTAAATTAGCATATGGATAACCTGAGCTATTGCTGCTACTGACAGTTTCGTGACTTTTTGAAGACATTTGGGCACGAAGGGCATATATTTGAGTTGATACTTGATTGGCTTCGCTTTGTGCATCCTTAGCGGCAGCTAAAATCTGATTTCTTTCTGACTGAGCACCATCTAATAAAACACTCTGCTGATTCTTTTGAGCCGCTATTGTCGATTGATAGGAGAGGAGCTGTTCTTTTTTGGCTATTAAATTCTGCTGCTTTTGCTGCAATGTATCTTGCTTGTCTTTAATCTCTTTTTTTGTATTTTGAATATCTTGCCCCATAGATTTAATCTTGTTAGATAGGGCGGTCAAATATTCTTGTCTGGCCATTGCTGATGAAAGAGAATCGTTGCTTAATAATATTTCAATCGAGCTCTGTCGTCCTAAAACGTATATCGTTTGGATAGATTTAACTAATTTTGCTTGATTATCTTCTAATTTTACTTGAACAGCTTCGATCTGTGATTGAGTAAGGCTAATATCGTTCGCCGTTTGGCTGTTATCTTTTTGAGTAGATGTAACCTGCGTTTGATAAGAATTAATTTGCTGTTTTAAGCTTTCCAGCAAGTCATTAATATTACTAATCTTTGTTTGCTTTATGGTCGCCTGTTGCTTTAAAGCATCGGCTTTAGCTTGTACTTGGGCTTGCTGCTTTTCTAGCTCGCTCAAAGTAGCCGCATGAATGACGCCTGGAAAAAATGACGTAATAACAATAGCGCCAAACATAATTTTAGATAATATACTATTAAGTATAAGTTTGTATCCGTCTGACAATATTCCCTCCTATCGATTGGCGATTAGAATTAAGATTACCCCCATAATTATCATGATCGCCGACATGGCATAAGTGCTGTATGAAACGACTTTGGCGTTAAACCGTTTAATTTTTTTAAGCACTCCGTCTCTAGTTGATAAAAAGAAAACGGCTGATAACGGCAAGATGAAACCGATATTGAAGATAAAAATTCCCAACACGCCTCTTAGATAATTAGCTTGTGTAGCAAGTAGGGCAATAGCGCCAAGGTAAATTCCACCAGCGCAAGGAATAGTACATAAGCCAATCAGAAAGCCGAGAATAATACCAGCGATGAAGACACCTTTATCCAAGTGCTGATTCAAATCAGTTGGAATATGGCACCTATTTAACCAGCTTGCAACAGGAATTTTGCTAAATAATTGAGGAAACGCATGGATAAGCCCAGTAATGATTAAGATTATACCGGCAGCATAGCCGAAAAACCCATGAATGCCGAACATATGGAAGGCTCGTAGCAGGCCTAATCCAATCAAAAAGTAAGTTGCAAAAATAGTAAGAAGATAACTTGCGCCGAAAATTCCAATCAATTTTTTCTTGCCGAGTCCGACCAGAATTGTTAGCGAAATCAGAAGCACTCCGACGCTGCATGGGTTGTAAGAATCAGTTATACCAGCAATAAATAATGGCCATAGACTCATTTCGACACCACTGTGCTTACTTTAAATTCCAGCTTTGGATTATTCGGATCGTTAGTCGAAACGGTTGCAAAACGATCTATTGGTCCCTCAACCGGCATAATAGAAGGCTTATAAGTAATTCGAAGTGTTGCTGACTCGTTTGGCTTAAGATAAGTTTTCCATGAGTTAGTAGAATGCATTGTCAAATTTGGACTTTCAGCCCCGTCCTTTTTGATAATTTTTGCAAAAGTACAGTCGCATGAAGTAGAAATTTGGCTCAACAACAAGTCGCTCTTGCCTTTATTTGAAATCTTAAAATCATAATATTTAGTATCTTCAATTTTCATTTCACCTAAATTAGCTTCCTTTTGCTGTACAAAAGCAACCGGTTTATTTTGATCATTTTGAGAATAAGAGGGAGCAGAGTTAATACTCGCTATTCCAATTGCCCCAAGAACCACTAGTAATATTATTACTACAAATATGCCAAAATAATTTTTCATACATTTCCTTTCTAATCTTGCGAAAGATGATATAGATAAGTTAGTTCTTTTGTAGTAGTCTCATCCTTTTGGGCGAACAATTTCTGAGCATCGCAGGTAAGATAGTTTTTCAGAAGTTCCCGATTAAGACTTTTGAGACTTTTTTGTATGGCTAAACTTTGGGTCATTATATCAGCGCAATTTTTCTGTTCATCAATCATCTTTTCGAGGTAGCCAATATGACCTTTGATGATCTTTATTCGTTTAGTTATTTTAATATCTTGGCCCATATATACTTCCTACCTTGTGATTTGAAAATCGGATGATACATAATGCAGATTATCTAGCGGTGTTTTTGTTTCCGGTAAGATTCCGGCAACGATGAAGTTATTACCGAATAGATTGGTAATAAGATCGCCTTCATTTTGGAAAATATTTTCGTCTATCATCATCTGGGCTTCTGTTGCTCCAATATAGATAGGTCTATATATTTTGTCGCCAATTGTAACATTACCAAAACTTTCTGACTGAATATTAGATTTAAATTTATCCGGAACATTGTTAGAATCAATCAAGTAAAATGATTTTAATGCACTTTCAGCTAAAGCCGTTTTTATATTGGCGACTGTATTTAATCTATCTAGTGTGGATCTTTTCACTAAATGATAATTGTCCAGTGCTGTGCCGGTAGGCTTTAAGACGGCTTTGATTTTCATAGATGGCAATCCGAAGAAGTCATTTATAGTATCACCAGGTTTTTGGAATAGGTTTTCTTTTTTCATCATCATGGCTTCATCGTATCCAATGACCATTTCATTATCCCCAATAACTAATTCGCCTTCTTCGGTTTTTATAGATGCATTGTTTAAATCATCAATACCTAAGAATAGCTTTGGGTTGCCTTCGGCAAAACTGATCTTAGTAGTGCCTTGTGATATATAGTTATTGATTGACTTCGTCTCAACTTGGGATAATTGTACTTTAGATTTTGGCATGCCTTTGTTATCCATTTTTGAACTCAGTTTTGCAAATTCAACAAAGACGAATGTGAATAGAACCACCATAATAATCGGGGCCACCATGGAAAGATAGTTCCTCTTAAACGGACGGAAGTATTTTAGAAGAAGGGAGTTTGTAACGACAGAGATGGAGCTGAAAGCCATCGCTAATCCGGCTAATTCAGGCTTTAAGACCAATCCGTATGAAGCGAAAACACGAGCAGCAATCGGAATGCCGATAATGTTATAGAAGAGAGCAAAGAACATGTTCTGGCGAATTTTCCCCATCGTTTCTTTGGATAATTCAATTGCAGTTGCAACATCATTTAGGTCATTTTTAATGATAACAATGCCACCGGCTTCCATCGCAACATCAGTTCCCGAACCCATAGCGATACCGAGATCGGCTTGGGCAAGAGCCGGAGCATCATTGATACCATCACCCACCATTGCCACTTTTTTACCGTTTTCTTGTAGCTTTTTGACTTCATTTGCTTTGTCTTCAGGTAAAACTTCCGACAAAACATTTGTGATTCCAACTTGAGAAGCGATAGCCTTAGCGGTTCTCTGGTTGTCTCCAGTAATCATATAGACTTGGATGCCCATTGCCATGAGTTTTGAAACAGCAGCCTTAGAGGTTTCTTTGACAGTATCGGCAACAGCAACTGTGCCTAAAATCTCTTTTTCGTTCGCAAGAATCATCGCAGTCTTACCCTGTTCTTCCAAACGGGAAAGCTTTCGATCAATTTTGTTAATTTCTAATCCGACAATATCCGTCATAAGCTTACGATTGCCCAAGAAATATTTAACTTGATTAATAGTGCCTTCGACTCCATGGCCCGGAATTGCTTTGAAATTATCAACATCATTTAAATCGATCGATTCTTCATTCGCATAATTATAAATCGCTTCAGCCAAAGGATGTTCGGAGGATTTTTCAAGACTTCCGGCGATCATCATGATTTCATCTTCATCATGATTGCCAGAGAAACTAATTACATCAGTGACAACGGGTTTTCCGTGAGTCAAGGTGCCGGTTTTGTCAAAAACGATAGTATTTATTTTACAAGCAATTTCGAGTGGTTCCCCACCTTTAATCAAAATGCCTTGTTCAGCTCCCTTGCCAGTTCCAACCATAATTGCAGTCGGGGTTGCTAAGCCGAGCGCGCATGGACAGGCGATCACAATAACGGCGGTGAAAGCCATTAGGGCAAACGCAAGTGAAGCACCAAGCACAAAATACCATATAAGAAAGGTTAAGATCGCCAAGCCAATTACAGCAGGCACAAACCAGGATGAAATACGATCGGCAAATGCCTGAATAGGGGCTTTCGATCCTTGGGCTTCTTCAATCAATCGAATAATTTGAGCTAGTGTAGTTTCGCTACCAACCCGAGTAGCGGTGAATTCAAAACTGCCTATTTTATTAATGGTTGCTCCGACGACCATATCGCCGATGTTTTTTTCTACCGGCAGACTTTCACCTGTAATCATCGATTCATCAACTGCAGATGATCCTTTAGTAATTTTTCCGTCAACCGGAACTTTTTCACCAGGGCGAACTAATACAGTATCACCATTTACGACTTCATCAATTGAGATGTCTTGAGTGACGCCATTTCGAATAACACGAGCGGTTTTGGACTGAAGTCCCATCAATTTTTTGATCGCATCTGAGGTTTTACCTTTGGCTCTCGCCTCCAGCCATTTACCCAAGAGAACAAAAGTAATCAAGAAGGCAGCGGTTTCAAAATACAAATCGGGGATTTTTGCGCCGTTTAGCCCAATAAAAGAATCATTGGCTAATACATAATTTAGGTAGCTAACTAAACTGTAGATATAGGCAGTACTTGTACCTATAGCAATTAAACTATCCATATTAAATGTACGCATTTTGAGTGAAGACCACATACCTTTGTAGAATCCTGCCCCTATAATAAACTGAACAGGAGTGGTTAGAATTAGTGAAATAATTCCAAAATATGGAGGAAAGCTTTTGGCTCCCGGCAGCCAAGGGAAGAAATCTAACAACATGAAATAGAGCATTGGCAAACTTAAAATAAGACTTACCCTAAAATTACGCCACATTGAATTCATTTCCTTTTGGCGCTTGCGCGAATCAAATTCGGTGTCGGCAGTATTTACCAAAGTGGCTTTATAGCCAGCTTTTTTAACTGCCAGAATCAAATCATCTACTGAAGAGAGATTCTCATTATAAATAATAGAGGCTTTTTCAGCGGCAAAATTGACATTAGCTTGACTTACACTGGAAACTTTTTTCAAAGATCTTTCGATAATACCGGCGCATGAGGAACAATGCATCCCAGAAAGCGATAAAGACACTTTTTTATTAATACTTAAATTTTGAGGCACCACAACATGAGAATTATCTGTTATATTTTGAGATTTTTCGTTCCCATCTGTCAGTGTTTTGAGATTCTGAGCTGGATTATTATCAAATAAATTAGTGAGATTGATTGAATTAACAAATTGCTTGAGTAAGCCATGAGCTTCAAGATCCTGATCAGGAACGCTAATTTCTGCACTGCGATTGTTATTAATTTTACCGTCGAATACTGGGCGGCCATCATCACCTTGAATTATCCTGCCCTCAGCTTCAATCCTTGATTCTAGTTTAACTTTAAGAGGCTTGCCGGTAGCGATCGTTTTTTGTTTAATAGGAATGTCCGACCCTTGATGTTTATCTTCCAGTTCTTTAGTCACTTCAGCTTTGTAACCAGCGAGTTTGATTGCCTCAATAACCTGCAAAGAGGTAATCGATTCATTATTTAAAACCATACTACCAATCCCTTTTTCAGGATCGATATTTATATCGGTAATTCCATCGAGTTCCTTCAGCTCCTCCTGGATAAGAGTGACGCAGGAATTGCAATGCATACCGTCAATTTTCAGTTCTAGTTTTTTAGCCATTTTAACTCCTTATAAATTAACAACTTTATATTCTGTGCCGACGAGGGCGTTTTGGATTGTATTAATATCAAGGTTATAGTTGCTGATAATTTTCGTTTCGCCGGACTCTTCAACTTTTATATTTTGAACGCCATCGATTTTACCTAGCCTCTTGCTGATTAACTTGGCGCAAGCCTCGCATGTTATTCCCGATATTTTTACCTTCTGAATATATTGTGTTTGCATATTAGCCCTTTCTTTATTCACCTACACCTATGGTACAGGTGCTTTATTATGTTGTCAATACCCTGCTTTATATGGAATTTAGTATATATTTTTTACTTAACCTTTAGTGTGGCACCAAAAGGAACACCCATAGCGCAAGTAAACTCATATTCGCCCGATGTTTTGGGAGTGAACTCAAATTTAACTGTTTTGCCATTTTCTAAGAGCTGTGGTTGGTCGACAAGACCGGGAATTTTAATAGTACTCATGCAGCCCTGGACGTCATCTTTAGCCTCGATTTCAATCTGCACTGGTTTGCCAGCTATAGCCTCAAAATTATTAGGCAAAATGCCTTTATCTGTGGTATAGCTAGCTTTAAAAACTTGCTTATCCGAATTGGCTTTTGGCGTAGCTTCAGCAGGTGATGCTTGGGCTTGAGTTTTATTGTCTGTCGTGGTTTGAATGGCTTTGCTTTCTGTTGTGTCTTTTGGTGAATTATTTTCAATGATAATAAATTGTCCACGATACATTCCCATGAGGCAGGAGAAAGTTACATCTCCGGTTTCTTTAGGGGTGAACTCGATAATATTTTCACCCTGCTGTAAAACTTTCCTTATTCCTAATTTAGACGAGGTAACTGCACCGGAGCAAGCATTTGGGTCTTTGGCATCAATAATCCATTTTGAAGGAATGCCAGCTTTGATTGTAAAATTATTCGGGGAGTAACCGCTTGCGCTTTGCGTCATCCTGATAATTTGAACACCATCTTCTATTTTAACATTCGGATCATTAAGGTTGGCCGTCTTTTTTGCACCAGATAGCTTAATTTTCCAACCAGTTAAATTATAACCGTTATTAATATTGACGAGCGCCAAAATGACAACTAAGAGGCCGGCGAATTTAAAGAATCGCTTTGCAAAAGTACCTTTGATAACCGAAGTAAGACCGCCAACTCCAAGAAGGCCTGGCATTGTTCCAATAGCAAATATTCCCATCACGAGCGCACCGGTTTTAAAGCTTCCAGTAGAAATAGCATATAACTGCATCGCTTGAGTAAAACCGCAAGGCAGAAAAAAAGTTAAGGCGCCCATGATAATTGAATTTTTGTGGCTATATTCTTTATTTTTGCTTTCTTTAATACCAAAGAATTGGCTGATTTGTTTCGGTAAAGTAAGACCATTTTTTATACCTGGGAAAATTTCTGTTAACTGGACTCCTAAAACCAGCATTACAATACCAACTACAATCGTGAGCAAGCCTAGAGTTGGACCCGAAAGTTGAAATACCGATCCTAAAGCTCCGATAAGTCCCCCGAGAATGAAAAAAGACAAAACCCGACCAATATTAAAGAATATATGCGGGCGAAATTTTTGAAGAGGTGTTGCTCCTGGATGTTTTTCACTATGGCGAGCTGAAATACCGAGCACCAATCCGCCGACAAGCGCCATACAAGTGGAAAATCCTGCCGTTAATCCGACCAATAAAACTACAGGTAGACTGGAATAGCCGCTTGAGGAGCCGATACTAAAGCTTGATAATCCGCTAATGTTATACAATATATATAAGATAATTAAGATGACGGCCGAATAATACAAATCTTTGTAATCGTTAAAATTTTTGGAAATAAAATCTGTTTGCTCGACCCCAATCTCATAACCAGCATCTTTAATTGCCCTGTTAACAGCTTCCATATCAAGTTTGCCCTCATAATGAATAGTCGCCGCCCCATTTTTATGGCTTATTGATATTTTTTTAATCCGAGGAATTTTTTTTAATTCATCTTCAATTAAAATCTCACACGAACGACAATGCATGCCGATGATCGGAATTTGTTCTGTTTTTAGATGATTTTGGATGGTCTTTTTATGTTTTGACATATATTTACCTACTTATTAAATAATTTTGATACTTTTAATATTTCGTCCGTCATGTCTTTTTTACGTTTTTCATTGCTAGTATCAAATCATCTTAGTCTTTAAGTAAAATTAAATTTGATGTATAATAAGTTTATCGGAGGGTAAACTTATGGCATATATTCA
>VFKW01000169.1 GCA_009885355.1 Candidatus Berkelbacteria bacterium | reverse complement strand
TGGGCCATTTCTTCTAGTGCTTTGATGCGTTTTTCGTTGTTTTCGATGAGGTCGTCGTAGGCGGTGAGGACGGAGGCGATTCGGGTTTGGGTTTTTGGATCGGGCGTACTTATTTTTAAATTGTCGATCTTCTCTAAGCTTAAATTATCTTGAGCAGTTCCCTTGGCTGTCTTTTGAAAATTTTTCTTTGCATAGTCCAGCGCATATTTTACAAACTTGACATCAGATTTTTCAGGATCCGCAATAAACCCAACAATGCTATCAGGGAAACAAGCAGGAAAGTTAAGTAATGCAGTTTCGGCTATATTTGCCGCAATAGTCATACAAAGCGTATCTTTTTCCCATAACTTGCTCTGTTTTAGGCCAGCTTCATTATATGTTTGAGAATACGCATTAACATAAAAATTAGCATGTTTAATATCCGAAGTTTGAACAAACGGATATTTTCCGCCATAAAGTATCGAATCATTTCTCGGGCGATGCTTTGATTTACCACGACCAATAAACCCTAGTTGTGAAAGGGTTCTTTGTTCCCATTTGGTTTTTTGAAAATTTGGCATAGTTATTTACTCTTTACCTTTCCCGCTCTTCTTCTCCAGTTCCACAAGTTTCTTGACCGAGGGATTGCTAAGCATTGCCTTCATTTGTGAAATGGCAATTTCGTTGAGCTTCATAATGCGGTCGGCTTGAGAAATTCCATCAGTAATATACTGTGCGTTGAGCGATTCAAGATTTATCAGTACAACAAGCTGCTCAACGGTTGCGGCGTCTCGGATATTTCCATCTTTGTTTTTATTATTATCCCGCCACTCTTTGGCTGTTAACCCAAATAGGGCAACATTTAAGATGTCAGCTTCGTTGGCATAGACATGATTTGAGTTCTTCTGGTTA
Source organism: Candidatus Berkelbacteria bacterium (assembly GCA_009885355.1). Classification (GTDB taxonomy): domain Bacteria; phylum Patescibacteriota; class UBA1384; order VFKW01; family VFKW01; genus VFKW01. The sequence goes on along the minus strand of VFKW01000169.1, from coordinate 6,696 downwards.
AACTTTTCTGGAATCAAATGCCTCTTAATTGTATCTGTATGAATGCGGTAATTAACTTTAGTCAGCATTCTTTTTACATTCCATCCGGTCTCAATCCTGGTTCGCTCATCTTCTTTTAAGCGCTGGAATTCTTTGATTAGGTAGAGCTTGAATTTAGGACTGATCCACATACCGAATTCAAAAGCGATGTCCTTGTGGGCAAATGTACCCCCATACCTACCAGGAGTGGCTTTGAGGCCAATCGCGTTGGTTTTTTGAACCCATTCTTTAGCACTAATCTTGAAGCTATTAAGCCCGGCTTGGCTTTTAATTATGGCGAATTCGCCATAATTAAAATTTGGGTTGTTGATTCCCTCCCATATTCCTAGAAACTCAACCGTATTTCTGTTTCTTAACCAGTCCGAGATGAAGAAATCTCCATCCTTAGCTCTAAGCATATCAGTTAGGGATAGATAATCCTGATCTGCCTTTGAGATAATCGAGACTTTAGTTCCTTCAACGATGAGTTTTTTGCTTGGTGTCATATATTTCTCTCCTGGCATAATTTAAAAAATCCCTACAATAGATTTCATATGTTTTACCATCACTGGCAGTTGTCGAGAATTCCTCGTTAACTGATTTTTCTTGCAATTCATTACTCTAAAAAATATTTTTCCAATCTTCTTGAATTTTTGTTTCTAATTGGTGTGCTTCAATTGTAAGATTTGTAAATTCAGTCGTCAATTCTTTCATGCGGGATTCAAAATCAATATCGCTAATTTCCTTTTCAATGATCTCTATGTATCTGCCAGGATTGAGGGAATAATCATTGGCGCGAATTTCCTGCAAGGTTGCAACTTTACAACGGCCTTTTGTGTCTTGATAGTTTTCTTCACCTTCTTCTTGACGATATTGACGCACGATGCCGGCTATTTGCTGAATTTGTTCACCTGTCCAGTCACTGTGGGCACGGTCAATCGGCGTGAAAATATCTTGGGCGTTGATAAACAAAACCTTATTTTGTCTTTCGCTTCCTGCTTTTCTCTTGTCAAAAAACCAAAGCGTACAAGAAAGGGTGGCATTCATAAACATATTTGTACCGACTGAGATGATCACGTCTACCATTCCGGCTTCGATCATTTTGTTGCGGATTTCCTTTTCGGCATTGCCGGCATCGCTGGCGGAATTGGCCATTACAAAACCAGCCCGTCCTTGCGAATTTAGCGCGCTAGCAAACATTTGCATCCATAGGTAATTGGCATTAGAGATCCCACCTTTGCCGGTGATGGGCAGTCCCAGATAATAACGCGGATCGCCTTTGATCTTGGCGGCATCAATCACGATTTGTTTATTTTTATCTTTACCTTTGACATTAAATGGAGGATTGGCAAGGACAAAATCAAATTTTCCGACGCTGTTGAACGTATCTGTATAAAAAGAATTTACTTCGCTAATTTTTCCCGATAATCCGTGAATGGCGAGGTTCATTTTGGCTGTGCGAATATTGCTCGTGCCTTTTTCCTGACCATAGATCGCCACTTCGTTTATTACTTGTGACTTCTTTTCTGAGTGTGATTGGACAAAATTAGCTGACTGAACGAACATTCCTCCACTACCACAAGCTGGATCGTAGATTTTACCGTGATAAGGTTCAATAATTTCTACAAGTAATTTAACGATTGATTGCGGCGTAAAGAACTCGCCGCCTTTTGAACCTTCTGATCGGGCGAATTCACCAAGGAAATATTCATAAATCTCTCCAAAAGCGTCTCCTTCGATATCGCTTGGAATCTGATTGAAGTTCTTTAGAAGCGTGATAAGTATTTTATTATTTTCGCCGGGGGTTTTATGCAAGGAGGTGTAGTCTTGCGGTAATACTCCAGCAAGATCAGTATTATTGGCTTCAATTTCTTTCATTGCCTCATTAACGGCTCTGCCGATATTTTCTCCCTCAGGAAGATTCATAAGATAGGAATATGAGGCGATATCTGGAAGGAAGAGGACACCTTTTGATTTGTAGTCATCTGGGGATACTGGACGTTGGCGCATCGAATAAACTGCGACTTTTTCAGCAAGAATGCCTGCTCTGACTTTACTAAAGCGAACATCGGCGAATTTCAAAAAAATCAGGCCGAGGATTGGCTCGGAAATTTCATTGAGCTTAAGACTGCCGTTTGCTCGGAGCTGTTCAGCTGCGGCCCATAATTTTTCATGGAGTTGTTGTCTGGTTGTCATATCTACCTCTTACTTACTCATCTCTTTAATACTATAAAATGTGTTTAGTGAAACGATGACGTGATCGATGATTTCTATGCCCATGATTTTACCGGCGGATGTTAACTGATTGGTAATTGCAATGTCCTCATCCGAAGGATTTGCATCGCCTGATGGATGGTTGTGGACTAGGATTATGCCTGCGGCGAGGTTTTTCACTGCTGGCTCGAAGATTTCTCTGGGGTGAATTAGACTAGCGTTTAATGTGCCGATGGAAATTATTTCTCTGTAAATTTCTCGGTTTTTGGTGTCGAGATAAATGGCGATTAGATGCTCTCTTTTGCTTTTACGAATTTCAGTGACAGATTCGAATACTGATTCTGGTGAAATAAGCTGTGGTTTGTTTTCGTCGTGTTCTAAGCGTCGACTGAGTTCGAAAGTGGCGATTATTTGGCATGATTTGGTCTCGCCGAGTCCGTAGATTTCTTGAAGTTCTTTGATATTTGCGCTGGCTAATTTATGGTTAAATTTTCGGAGGATTTTTTTGGAAAGTTCTAAGACATTTGTTTCTTGTGTGCCTGTGCGTAAAATGATTGCCAAAAGCTCGGCATCTGATAATTTTTTGGTGCCATATTTGACCAATTTTTCCTGCGGTCGATCGATTTTTGGTGTGTCTTTTATTCGCATAGAGTAATCCCCCGTTTCTATGTCTTTATACTAGCACTTTTTAGGTTTGGGGGGAAGAGGGCGGCTTCGGAGAAGCCGAGGTACGGGATAGAATAATGAATTATAGTTCACGACAATTCGAATATGTCGTTCCTGTTACGCTTTGTAGCAACTTCGTTGCCAATATATCTTGTAATGAATAAGGAATAATGAGCCTGACGAAAACTGGATCCCAGCCTGAGCCAAGGGCTCCCCGTTGGGGCGCTGGGATGACGGAGTTTGGAATAATGAATAATAGGGGGGACGATTCCTCCACTACGGTCGGAATGACATATGGAGGGGTTGAGGGTAGATTCCCTGCCTGCCGGCAGGCAGGCGGATCGGGGTTTGGAATGACGGTGGAGAAGGTGTATTTCTTGGCAATTTCTTTGTAGGATCAATGTATTGACATTACTTGTCCACATGATATATAATTTGATTGTAGACATTAGGTCTGCTCGACTTTGATCAAAATCCGCTGCAAGGCGGGTTTTTGAGTACTAGGGGTTTCTTTTTAAATTTAACCTATATTCAAAATCTTCAACAAATAAAATTTCACTGATCATTTTAGCGCTTCGTGCATCAATTAATTCTTTCCCAACATGGTCTCGAGCACCAAAGAAGAAAACCTCTTTTCCAAAATCTTCAACTAAAAGTTTCGCAACGCAAGCAAGGTCACCATCTCCAGAAAATATAATAGCTTTATCATAATTATTTTTTTCCTTAATCAGATCTATTGCCATTTCAATATCAAGATTGCACTTCATTACATAGCCGGAAGCATAATCTTGATTAGGGATATATTTAACCCTTTTTGAAATAACTTCAAAACCACTCATTTTTGCGTCATTGAGAATTCTAGCTGACCACTTTGATAATTTTGTTGATTTATCTTTTGGACCATAATCCTCACCATAATAAAACCTTCTTAAAAATTTCTTTCCTTGACTAATATGCTTTACTAATTGCCCTAACTTTTTAAGTCCTATCGGCCAACCAAGTGATTTCTCCCATTTATCTACATTGGCAAAATCAACTATTACAATATTGCGATCTGCCGAACGACCCAGTTTGTTGAGAAATTTTATTATTTCTTTTTGGTCCATGATAATCCAGTCTTGTTCAAATATTTTTTTCTAATTTTACAAATTCAAGATTAGTTTTCTGTTTTTACTATACCACTAAGAAGTCGCCTGGTAAACCTATTTTAAGTACAAGTCTTTATGTCATTTAACAAGCGATCGCTTGTTAAATGACATAAAGTTATATAATTATTTTTTAGATACTGAAGAGTTGGGAATATGTTAGTGATGAATGCGGATTTATATGGAGGGATGATAATTTGTTTTTTTGTTATAAAAAAAGCGGTCGGGGGGTCGACCGCTGGGAGTTGGGGTTATTTGCCTGGTAGGGTGTTTGTTTTTAGGGCGTCAGTGGTAATCCAGTCGTTGATTTGCTTCTCGACTTTTGCCAAATGCGGGATGATCTGGCCCATGTCGTCGCCGGTTTTGGCTTTTTGAATTTCGGTGATAAAATCTTGAAGACTTTTCTTGATATTGCCGGGGAAACGAAGGGCTTCAAGCTCGCCGGCGGCATTGGCTAATTGTCCGATCAGGAACTCTTTGTGTTCCGGATCGATCGGCCTTTTACCCTTTACGGCTATGACGTTGAAGATGATCGTATCAGCAGTTCCTAAGTGTATGCCTAGCGTTTGGCAGCATGATACATAAAAATTTAGATACTTCCCTTGCCAATCAAAAGCAGCGTTCTGATATTTTTTCAGTGCGGCCATGGCGTCTTTGGGAGTTTTGACTTGTGCTGGCGGTGGGTTGAGTCGGATGCCGGCATTTTTGGCAGTTTTGATCAGCATGGTTTGGCACTGCGATCTGGTCTTTGGATCATTGAATGTAATGTTCCAAAGATAAGCGGATCGCATCAGTAGATAAAAATCTCTACCGGAAGTTTTGGTGTCTTTACTTGGCTGCGGACTCACAATCCGGCCTGTATGGATAATAGTGTCGGCTAATACAGGAGTGGAGAATGAGAAGAGGAGCAGAATTGCAATGATCAGTTTCATAGTATTCACCTGTTTTTGTATAGATTTAAGGAACCGCCTAGATTATACCTGAAATAGGCTGGAAGATCAAGAGTATAGAGGGTAAAGGATAAGCTTATAAGCAGTAAGCTGGTAAGTAGTAAGGATTAAGAATAATGGGGATGTGGAATGTCAAATTTCCAATGTCAAATGTCAAATCAAATCCAAATGACAAAAATAGGGAAATGAGGGACGATCCCCATTCGGCTATCGCTCAGGGCAGGCTTTCGGTCGAGATGACAGAGAGGGAGGGGGGAATAAGGAGAAATAAAATAGCCGCTCTTTTTAGGGTGAGCGGCTGAGAGGTTGGGGTTATTTTACTGATGTCGGATCAAATGGGATGGTGTCGTCGATTTGGTATCCATCACCTGAGAATATGATTTGTTTGTTGTCTTTGCTAAAGACCATAAAGTGATAAAATGGTTGGTAACCCTATGGAGTAATAAGTTCCCCTTTCATCGCGCCGGTTGTTGCGTCGAAAAGATGAAGTCCGTCTTCACCATTATCACCCCTGTGATACATGACCACGATATATTTGTTGTCTCTGGACCATGCCATGCCCCTTAGAGCGTTTCCTTGTCCGGCTGGAAAATTCATATCCATTGTATTCATCAGAGTGCCATTTTGAGTATATATGCCTATTTTGCCAATCCAGTATTCGATTTGTTTGGCATAATATAGATTGTTTGCTGAGTATGCTTTTTGTTCAACTGATATACTCATATTGGAACATACACATGTTGGGTCATTGAATATGGCGAGAATTGTTTTCTCTGGTGCTTGGGTTGGTCCTGTTGTGCCTCCGCAGCCAAGGATATTTATTGAGACGAGGATTGCGATCATTGCAGACATTAGGTATTTCATCATTTTCTCCTTGAATTTAGTAATTTGTATTCGAGAGTTTGTCAGGGATCCGTAATCTATAGTGGCTACGGGGTTGGAGGATGATGGGGGGATGTTTTATGTTAATGATCTTCTTGATAAATTTCATATATATTATAGTCTTTTTCAGGTTAAATGTCAACTAGTTGAGGATATTATTTTACTTGTGATTAATATATAATCGCTGGTATGAGTATTGACAAAATGTGTGTTTTGGAATATAACGGAGGTGAAGGATTCGCATTAATGGCAGATTTCTCCCATCTGCTAATGAAAGGAGGTGAATCTTTCATGGAAATCTTGGAATCAAGACAAGTGCTGTATGGACAAAGTAAGTCTGAGTTGGAGAAATGGGCACAATGGGCATTTGATAATGGGCTTGCGTTTCGCTTGAAGGAAATGAATAAGCGTAAGTTGGTAGGTGGTACTGCATATCAATGGCGGCTGACTGTATCTGGCTTTAAGGGTAAAGGCGGAGAGAAGCTGCTCACTGAGATCGCTGACGCGACAGGATTGCGCTGGCATAGCTCATTTGAGGCATGTGTAAATCAGTTAGGAGGTCATCGATGACATCTGGGAAGGTTTATAAATCGGGAAATTTAGGGAGTAATAGCTGGCGCTGAAGATGATCATTATGATCAATTCAGCGCCTTTCTTTATGTAAGCAGTAAGCTAATAAGCTGGTAAAAATTAAGAATAAGTGACGATCTCTCCACTGCGGTCGAGATGACAAAACGGGGGGTGAATAAGGAATAAGGAATAATGTGGGACGGCTTGCGAGCCTAGATCCTTCACTTTGTTCAGGATGACCCGCCTTCGCC
>VFKW01000109.1 GCA_009885355.1 Candidatus Berkelbacteria bacterium | reverse complement strand
TGACAAAAAAATACCAAACGAAAAAACCAAAAAAAATTATACCTTTACTTATTTGACATTTAGATTTAGTCATTCATTTGACATTTGAAATTAGAAATTTGACATTTATTAATCTTAAAAACAAGTATAATAAATCCTGTAAACATACTTCTTGATAATATATAGCAAACTAAGGAACATCTATGCCTAAATATCACTACAAAGCCATCACAAAAACAGGCAAAAAAGAAGCCGGTGTTATTGAAGCTGCCAGTGAAGAAGAAGCAAATGCCAATCTGCATCACCAAGGACTTATTGTCACCAATATGAAAACCTCCGGCAATAATGGTTTTATGGCGATATTAAACAAAAAAGTGCCTTTTAAAGACAAAATCCTCTTCACCCGTCAAATCTCAATCATGATAAAATCCGGCCTTCCGATCGTCCAAGCCCTCGAAGCGCTCGAAGAACAATCCGAAAACGCCAACCTGAAAAAAATGACTGCCGAGGTCACCCAAGAAGTCAAAGGCGGCGCGCCGCTTTCAAAAGCCCTAGCCAAATTCCCGGAAACTTTCACCCCGCTTTACACCAACGTGATTGCCAGCGGCGAAAAAAGCGGCAAGCTTGAAGAAGTTTTAAACAATATGGCCGATCAGCAAGAAAAAGACTTTGAGATCATCTCCAAAGTCAAAAGTGCCATGATCTACCCAATCGTCATTTTATGCGCTCTTCTCGGAGTAGTCCTTTTGATCATATTTTTTATTATTCCCCAGCTAAGCGGCGTCTTCAAGGAAATGGGCGGCAAGCTGCCATTTACCACCCAATTACTGATGTCCACTAGTGATATTCTCCGCAAATACTACCTTTTTGCCCTGATCGGCGTCATTGGTCTAGTGATTTTATTTAAAAGATTTGTCAAAACCAAATCCGGTGAATTTCTCCTCGACAATTTAAAAATTAAATTTCCTGTCTTTGGCATGCTAAACAAAAAACTCTACATCGCCAGGTTCACACGCACTATGGCCATGTTGCTCAGTGCCGGCCTTCCTATGCTCGAGGTCATCAAAACCTCCGGCGAAGTTATCAACAATTCAATCTACAGCTCCTCGATCAGCAAAATGAGTGCCGATGTCGAAAATGGCACTCCTCTTTCCGCCAGCCTCAAAGGCGACAAAAACTTCCCTCCGATGGTCGGACACATGATCTCCATCGGCGAACAATCCGGCAAACTAGACTATGTTCTAGATCAAATCGCCGGCTACTACGAGCGCGAAGTCGACAGTATGACCAAAAACCTCTCCAGCCTCATCGAGCCATTACTTATGGTCCTGATGGGCATCGGAGTTGGATTTGTAGTAATCAGCGTCCTAGGCCCCATTCAAAGCCTCACAAACAACATGTAAGCAGCTACGCTGCAAATCCACCGTCGTCATCCCGGAAGCGGGTGGGACCCGATATCCGGGATCCAATCCTGTCCAAAAAGACAATTTTGAGAACTAAATTATGAAAAAATCAAAAAACCCACAACCTGCTTTCACTATCATTGAAATCATAATCACCATTTTTGTAATTAGTATCGGTTTTTTTGCCGTCTACTCGATGTTCACTCTGTCAAATTCCATAGTCATCCGCTCTCATCACACCAATCAAGCCTACCTGATTGCCAATCAAACCATCGAAAAACTTCGCGCCCAGCCTTTTAGCGCCATCAACAACGACACCACTACCGAAGCCACGTCAATTCTCCCAAGTGGGCTCATCACAAAAGCTATTTCCGCCTACAATTTAGATACCAGCCTAAAACAAATCAATATTACCGTCAGCTGGTCCGAAAGAGGCAAAACCATCAGCGTCAACATCGTTTCATTAGCCACCCCGCGCGGCATAAATAATTAGAGGTCAAATGCAATCCAAAAAAGCCGGTTTTACCCTCATCGAAATCCTGATCGTCATTGCTCTATCTGCTATTTTAATGGAAACGATTTATACAATTTATCAAAAAACCAACCAATCCTATACTATTACAACCATCAAAAGCGGTCTGTATTCGCAAAACCTCCAAACTCTCGACACCATCCGTAAAGATATCAAAAAAACAAACCGCATTTTAACCAATTACTCTACATATTCATCGATCGACAATCATTCAATCATCCTGCAAATACCAAAACTCGACACCAACAAAGCCCCGATCGCTGGCGAATATTATCATGTCATTTATCGTCAAAATCCCACCGAACCTACCGAATTGCAAAGGATAGAAATCATCGACGCAAATACCACCACCCGCACCATCAGCCAAAAGATATCTGAAATCATCTTCACGCCAAAAAATAATTTGGGCAACATCATCGTAGGCAATATCGAAAGCACCGCTCAAATTATGATCAATCTGACCATCGCCGAAACTTTGAAAAGTCATACCTATCAATCTCGCCTGACATCAAATGAAACTATGAGGAACAAATAATGGCAATAAAACACAACTATTTACCCAAACATCAAAAAGGCTTCATTCTTGTTCTAGCACTGACGATTTTGAGTATCATGCTGATCATCGGCACCGCCATTATGTCATATAGCAATCAAAGCATCATCACCACCCGCCGCAGCCTGAAAACTACTCAGTGCCTATCTCTCGCCGAAGCCGGCATCGACCACGGGATCCGCCAGCTAAATCTAGATTTAAATTATACTGGCACGGCTAACCCAATCACTCTTGGCACTGGCGAATTTGAAACAACTATCATCGGATCAGGCCTTAATCGAGAACTCACCTCCACCGCCTATGTTCCCACCAAAGCCAATTTTCAAGTCAAAAAACAACTCCGAGTCGACTTAAATATAAATAATACCAATATCAGCTTCCCCTACGGTGTTCAATCTGGCGAAGGCGGCATCAGTATGGACAACAGCGCCAAAATAATAGGCGATATTTACTCAAATGGCTCGATCGACGGCAGCTCTAGCAATACCATCACCGGTTCGGCAAAAGTCGCCAATAAAAACATCGTGATCCCTCCGATCCAATGGCCCGAAACCGAATATGATGACGATTACACTTTTGGTCGAAATAATTCAATTGTTGATATCGCCCAAAGTTTTACCGCAACCCAAGATTCCAACGTCACCAAAGTCGCAATGTGGCTCAAGAAAGTCAACACCCCTTCAGATATCACTTATTACATACTTGGCGACAATTCAGGCAAGCCAGATAAATCATCTGTTTTTGGCAGCAAAACCATCTCCGCCTCAGGCATTACCGGTACATACAGCTGGGCCGAGGCCGCCATTACCAACAGTCAACCTTTGATTTCTGGTCAAAAATACTGGCTCGTCATCGACGCCGGTACAGACAATAACAACTATTGGGAAATAGGTGTCGATACCGACAATGCCTACCCGTCCCAAACCGGACTTTACAGTGATAACTACAATAAAAATAATGCCGATTGGGACACCACTTCTAAAGACTTCCTTTTCAAAGTCTGGCTTGCCAGCAGCAATAATTATATAAACAAAGTCAACGTCACCGGTGATGCCTATGTTCATACATTCACCAATGGCGATATCGGCCGTGATTTTTTCGGTTACACATTTCAAAATGGCGATATCAGCCGCCACGCCCACGCCAAAGAACTTCTCGCAACCTGCAGCGTACTTGGCAATGCATACGCCGATACTGACAATTGTACGGTTACCGGCACCAAATCCGGCGGCACCGGCGAGCCAGATCTGCCGCTTTCTGACTATCCGATAACTGCCGCAAATATTCAAGATTTCAAAGACACAGCCACAAATACAAATAATTTTTCCGGAAATTATACTCCAACTGGCGGCGGCGCAGTCGAACTCGGTCCGATCCGCATCAACGGCAATCTTGATCTTTCCGGCATCGATACTCTGAACATAGTCGGCACCATATATGTCACAGGCACGATCACATTCAAAGTTGGTCTAAATGTCCAGCTCGACCCGAGCTACGGGGTTTCCTCTGGAATGATGATCACCGATCAACCAACTGTAGTTTCCAACAACGTCACCTTCAGAGGCAGTGGGCAGGCAAATTCATATATCTTATTTATCTCAACCAGCAACTCACTCGATCCGGCAAATCCAGCTATTTATCTGAAAAACAATTCAGACTCCGCCATCGTCTTCGCCCCATACGGCTTAGTCAATCTAAATAACAATGCCGAGGTCAAAGAAACCACTGCCTACAAAATCCACATCAGCCAAAGCGCCACCGTCACCTACGCAGCAGCCCTACAAAATGTCCTATTCTCCAACGGTCCAGGAGGAGGCTGGAGAATGAAACCAGGCACCTGGAGAGAACTCTAACTCCCCCGCCCACGTCATTCCGGTCGGGAGGGGCTCCCAGAACCGGAATCCAGTCTCCGTCAGGATCATTATTCCTTATTATTATCATCTTTTTTGCAGTGGGACTGCAGACTTGTAATAAGGGGCGAGGGGGCTCGTTTCGATGCCGCCCCCTACGCCCCTTATGATCCCCTACCCCTGCACGACTTCTCCTGAAGCGTAAAAAAGGTTCTTCTCTTCCAGAAAAATAAAACTCGTCAAGCATGAGCTTGACTCAGACACTTAGTTTTCACGTGGTAAGAGAAGAACCTTTTTTACTTTCCGCAGAAGCAGGGAACATATTATGCCTCCCTTCGGGTTGACTTAAGTATTTGGAGTGGAGAATCATTTTTTCCTTAATATAATCCTGACGGATGGAGAATTGTAAAATTGTAAATTTATTGAAAACTGTAAATTGAAAATTGAAAATTGGCCTCCGCTCCCACCAACCACGTCATCCCGACCATAGTGGAGGGATCGTCTCTTATCTCCCTAATTTTGTCATTTGGATTTTGGATTTCTTTTGACATTTGACATTAAAAATTTGACATTCCTCATTCTCTTCCCCATTATTCCTTATTCACCCTCGCCATCCCCTCCCGCTGCAGCCGCCCCCCCTAACTCCTAGCTCCTAACTACCAACTACTAATCCGTTCTCTTGCCACATAATCCATAATACTATATACTAAATACTAGATACTAAATACATTCCGCCGCGGCGGAATCAGGAGGGGAATGGTCTCAGACGTTTTTGATGATCCAAAAACCACATTCGGAATCGATATTGGCTATGATTCCCTAAAAGTCATCCAGCTGAAAAAATCTGGCAAATCTTTTAATATAAGATCGATCAATTCAATCCCCCTGCCGGCAGGCTTAGTCAGTAAAGACGGCATTAGCGACCCTGAAAAAATCAGCACCGCTCTCCGTGAAGCCATGAATACTGCCAGGCCAAATAAAGTCACAAGCGATTTTGTGATCACCTCCCTGCCAGAATTTCAAGTCTTCAGTAAAATCATTACTCTGCCAAAATTAAAATTTTCCGACATGGAAAAATCGATTCAATTTGAGGCTGCCGAATTATTCCCGATCCCACCAGAAGAACTTTATCTTGACTGGCAGATTTTATATGAAAAAAAACCAGCTGACAAAGAAAGTTTATCAACAATTCAAACAAATACTGAAAAAATAAATGAAAAAACAGACGAAAAAACTCCCAAGCCAGATGATAAAACGACCGATGAAACCATAAAAGAGGAAAATATTAAACCGGATCAAGCTGAAACAATAAATTCAAATACACTTGCCGAAATCCTCATCGTCGCCGCCCCTAAAAAAATTGTAGAGTCATATCAGCAGGCAATCGGCAGCACCGGACTGGAACTAGCTGTACTCGAAACAAAAGCAATTTCATCCGCCAGAGCAGTCCTCGAGCCAAATACCAAAGATTGTTTGGTACTGGTAGATATCGGCGCCGACAATACCAGTATCTCAATCATCAACGACGGAATTTTACGATTTACCGGCACAGCCAATTGCGGCGGAAACGCAGTCAACCAAGCCCTCGCAGGCCAAGAAAATTTACCAAATGACATAAAAGAAAAAAAGAAAATCCT
>VFKW01000012.1 GCA_009885355.1 Candidatus Berkelbacteria bacterium | reverse complement strand
GATTGCCATAAGTTAGTTTGTGGACTAATTTCTCATGCTAATCAAGTATTAAATGGCTGCTATGATACGCTGCGATAAGTTTTTCAATCTCTTCTGCATATGACATCGACCTGAACACCCCTTTTGTAGTGATGCCGATATTATTATTGACTTAATAGCCGCGCTTGCCCATTGAATAATTGATTGAGAATTACCAAGTTTTGTAGAATATTAATTCATCAGAGCTGGTTTTCAGGGTAAATGAACCGTGTTTACGGTTGAAGAATTTTTTGTAGTGGGACATATAGATGTGGCCGGCTGGGCGGGTTGGGCAGATTCTGGTTCTTTTGTATCTGGTTTTGCCTTGAGCGTTTTTGTAACGGATATATTTGGTGCGGCATCGCAATTTTGGCGCGCGGCCGGCGTGGATCGTGACTTCGGCCCCTTGAGTGAGGTCGTAGCTTGGTAATTTGTATGATTGATTTTTATTTGTTCTTATCTGCCAGCCGGAAGTGTTGATGTTGATACTGCCGGTATTTTTAATCTTAATGGTGTCATTTGAGGTGTAATATGATTTATATGCAAATCCGGTTAATGATATCCTTTGGGAAATGGGTGGAATAATGACTGGCGCTGGTGGGGAGGCGACAATTGGGGCAGGCGGAGTAATTACTGGAGGAACAGTTATGAATACTGAATTTATGGTGAATTGTCTGGTAGTAGAAGGTCCGACTGTGCTATTTGAACTAACTCCGTAATAAGTGACTGCTTGATTGCCTTCAGGAAGTAAAAATTCATTGATATATTGGGATGCAGCGGAATTATTAATTTGGTAATAAATTTTTGAGACGTTATTGTTAATTACGCTTTCGGGCGAAAGATTTATCATTGGTTTGGTTAAATATATCAAGCCTTCTGTTTTAGGATTGTTGGTGATTGAGAGTTTTACTTTTACCATGTCGGTTTTTATGGTCAGGGTTTTGGTCGTGGTTTCGCTTTTTATTCCATGCATGCTTATACCATAATAACTCAGAGTGTATGTTCCGTCGGTAAGATTAATAGGGGTTGTGTAGATTTTTTCTGCTTCAGTATTTATTTTATAGTGTATTTCTTTTATATTATTGTTTGTGATTATGGATGGTTTTAATTCTACAGTTATGGGCTTTCGATAAATATTATTGGCGATAGGCGGGTTATTTAGAATGAAATAGTCAACAATTGCTGTTTCATTGATATAATTTGTTCTATATGTTGTGATTGGCCCTTTGAAATTGGCGCTGGTCATACCATAAAAACTGATATAATTTACGCCTCTTGGCATTGTCACGGGTTGCGTGTATTGGGTGAATGTATTTGTATTTAGGCGGTAATATATTTTTGATACGTCGTTTCCTGTTGTTGTATTTGCTTTTAGGCTGACAGTTGGAGGGCTGTAGTAATTTTCGCCTTCTGGAGCGATAGTACTCGAGATGGCAGCGGTGGTTTGGGATCGATTGTAGATGATGCGGGCGGTATTTGGTAGAAGTGTGATAGTGGCACTGGCAGTATATGTCCTGTATTCGTCGACGAAGTTTCGATTTAGAATTTTGAAATCTCTTTTTCCGGTGTCGGTTGTGGTTGCGTTTGCGGCGTTTACAATGACTAGTCCATTTTCAAATTCGCGATATTGGACGGCTTTTTTGTCATTTGTATCAAGAGCCGGATCGTCTATGGCGTAATATTTTCCATTGTAGTAAACTTTTCGTGTTTGGGTTGGATTGCCGAGGCGGGCGGATTTATCGAAAAATGGGTCGGATTTTACGGTATTATCGTTGTAGTCTTTGTAAATACCAAATGGCCGACCGGTTGCAGAGACGCCGTATTCTGCTTTTTGTATGCCGTAAGCGGTGTAATCATTTTGGGCTAATAAGTATGAGGCCAGGCCGAATTGCGACCAGCCGTTGTCGCCGATAAAGCCGCCGGTGCTAATACTTATATATGGTGTTCCGGCAGTGTTTCTGGCTATTAATTGGACAAACATTGTTTTTTTAAGAGCTTCGTTGGTTACGCCAGTATTAAAATTTAAGACGGCATCCAGATCTTTGAGCTGCGATAGCCAACGGGAAAGGTTGAATTTGGTATCAGCGCCATCTGAATTAAAATTTGGGGAAACAAATCCTGATTCTTGGAAGAAAGTGTCGGTGACATTTTCTCTGGTGTTTGAGGTCATATCTGAAGTTACACTGAAACAAGGAAAATTATGAACACTCAAATCCTTTGAGCAGTCTGGATCGATATTGTTGAATGCTGAGCTTGTATTCCATAGCGGGTTTAAATGTGAATTGCCCGGGAAAGTATCGTAATGGCGGCCTTCTCCATTTACTATTGTTTCAATGCCTGCGCCTCTGAGTTGTGGTATGACTGCGTGTGAAAATGATTGGGCCATTGCGGCTGTCAGCTCAACTTCTTGTTTGTCTGTTGTGGGATTGCCATTGGCGTCTTGGCAGGCAAAAAATTTGTTGACCGGTTGCATAACATCAATAAATACGCCGTCATAATGGAAGGTTTGGATCATCTTTTTGGCTTTTTGGGCCCAGGCGGTTTGATAGCTGGCATTATCTAGTCTGGTTAAATACTCTGTAGCATACTTAGTGTTTGCTGCGCCGTGGACATAGTTGAGGGGTTTC
>VFKW01000173.1 GCA_009885355.1 Candidatus Berkelbacteria bacterium | reverse complement strand
GCAAATAAAGAAGAGTTTAAGGTTCGGGGCGAAGAAATCATCGGAAAAATCAAAGAAATCATAAAAGAAGGCAACGCCAGACGCATTATAATTAAAAACGAAAAAGATGTAACTATCATGGAATTCCCAGTCACCATCGGCGCCGTCGGCGCCTTATTGGCCCCAATGCTCGCCGCCATCGGCGCGCTAGCAGCCCTTGTCGCAAACTGCACTATAGTAGTAGAAAAACGCGATTAATCTTTTTGGATCAAAGAGTCTAGGATACAAGATACTGATCTTGTAAAACAAGATTTCGTTATATACTGAAAACTCCGCCACATGGCGGAGTTTTCAGTTAAGCATGTCAGCTTAATTCTTACTGCTTATCAGCTTACTAGCTTAATCAAGGTGCTGGAGGTGCGCCGTTTTCACTCACTGGAGTCAAAACTATCACACTGATTCCTTTAGCATTCAACATCTCGATCAATTGTGTCTTGTGGCCGTATCCGAATACCAGGGCCGAAGCTTTGATATTATTTTTAGCCATCATATTTTCGATGTTGTCAGACACTTCTTGACTACGTTGATCTTTGGCGATTTTCATGAAGTCGGCTTGAGCCGCCGTATATTCGGATTTTAATCCGGCCAGATCATTTCGGTTCTGATAAGTATCACTATTATTTGCCTGTTGCGAAGTCGGTGCTGATTCGAAATTACTCATCGATGACAATATTTGCAAATCATTTGTCGCTGCCTTGATTGCATCTAGCATCTTTATATCATTCGATGAATTGGCAGTGCTCGAAAGTGCCGAAAATATACTAGTTGACATTCGTCGGTTTCCCATCAATCCAGCAAGACTCCCAAGATTGTTTTGGCTAGCTGAAGCCACTGATTGTCCTTGGCCGCTTTCAAGCTGGGCAATTCGCTTCTCCATCATGCTTAAGTTTTGTAATTTTTGACTCGCTAGCTGAATTGTCGCTTTATCCTGCGAGCCATATACATAACTTCCAGGGTTTGCGCTAAATACCGCTGCCCCGCCGGTTAAATACAATCGGCGTTCCATTGGTGCAATTTGGTTCAGTGCCTGGCTGCGCATATTTTGGACTTCGCTTTGCGATCCGCCATTTTTCACGTAGCGGGTCAATGAAATCTCCAAGTTTTTCTTAAAATCACTAATTGCTGCCACTCCATTTTTGATCTTCGCTATTTTATCCTGAGGCAATGGTCCATAAAGATCCGTCTCGTCCATTGCGTAATTTACCCCATTTTCTTTTGACATTTGGGTCAACATACCAGAGATCTCTTTTTGGACACTGTAAGCTTGATTATTTTTTGGATCCTCAGGCGTTGATGTCGGCTCTCTGTGAAGCTGTGGAATATAGACGACTGTCGCCTTCGCATTTGGTACTTCGTGCCTTTCCACCTGGGTAAATCTCAGATTTTTTAGATCCAGTTTAACATTTTGATTCTTAATTGTTGTGATTTTGTCAGAATTTAGGTTTGAATTTACATTCAATAAAGCCTGGCTCAATATTTTATCTTTTGTTGCAGATAATTCTGCTGTATTTTTTATGGCTATCGCAAAGATCGCAATCGAGATCAGGATCAAGCTAGAGCCAACAATAATCGATTTTAGATTATTCTTGAATTCTTTTAACATTTAATCTACTTCCTTTATAATTTATAGTTATTTACTCTTT
>VFKW01000122.1 GCA_009885355.1 Candidatus Berkelbacteria bacterium | reverse complement strand
TCGACAGCAGTTTGGCGAACGGAGCAGGCGATGATAAAGATAATATTGGCTTCTTTTTGGGTGGTTTCAATAAAACCGATTTTTTGTAACATAAAATTGATGCGGGCGGCTTCCCATTCATTGTACTGACAGCCATAGGTTTGGATAAAATAGTTCATAACAGAGTAATTATAGCGCAAAGCGAAGCTAGTATCAAGCCCCGAAGGGGCCCCTTTGGGTTATCAGGTACTAGGTACTCACCTTACGCACTATGATATAACAATTACAATAAATTAATACTCCTATATCTGTCATCTTGAGACCTCAGTCGAAGGATCTAGGCATCAGCCGCACTCGTTTCACTAGATTCTTCACCTGCGGGTTCAGAATGACAAACCTGTTATTTGGCTTTGTGCGTAAGGTGAGTTAAATATATAGAAAAATCCCAAGCCCGAATGACCCCGCCTGCCGGCAGGCAGGGTCGGGATGACAGAAAAGAAGGTGGCCGGGATGACCCGTCTTCGCTTCAGCTACAACAGGGCAAGCAAGAGAGGATTTCGGGATGACCCGCCTTCGCTGAAGCTACGGACGGGCAGGCAGGAAAGGATTTGAGATGACCCTCCTTCATATAAGTGGAGTTTACCCCACGCTAGATGCGAGGGAAGGGCAAGACGGAAGGGGGTGGCTGTGGGTTTGAAATATTGTTATTCAATAGCTGGGGTGACTGATGGGCCGCCGCCTGTGGAGATATCTATAGATGCAGATGGACTGCTCCAAAATTGTTTTCCATTTTTATCTACACAATATAGATAATAAGAGAATGAACCAGTTGTTGGAAATGATAAAGTTTTTAAACCTAGACCAGGGATTAATAATGGCACTGCAATATCCCAACTTCCATAACACTTATCCATAAATTCTGTGCTATATTCTATTTGTCGGGTATCATTAACTTTACCTGTTGTATAATAAATAGGTGGAAAATTACTAGCATCAGCTAAAGTAGGAACCCACTGAAAAGTTCTTATTATTCCATCCCAATAAGCTGTTTGAAAAGATTGAAAAGAACCAGGAGCAGTCCAATTGCCGGAAAGATCTTTGCATTCCATATAGAAATTATTATTTCGATGTTCCCCACCCCACGACAATCCATCGTACTGTGCATCAATAGTTGTGTCACTGGAAGAAAAGTCTGCTATTTTAAACCAAGCACTCATAGAATAATTATCATCACTCCATTGCCTATAAATTTCACATTCTAAAACATTAGTTGCTTTAGCATTGACACTATATGTAGTATTTGGATTATTACTAAGGGTAATTAAATCAAATTCGAATGTTGGGTCATCTGGGACGGAGATATTTATGGAGACTGCGGATTGAGGTGATGTGTGGGCTGTGTTTTTACATATAAGAGTATATGTATATGTGCCTGCGGTTGAAAATGGACCGACTGACTGGCCACTGTTTATTGCGACATCTGATCCATTTAGGGTACAAGAAGTAGCATTGGTCGAGGTCCAAGTTAAAGGGAATGTACCTGGTCCTGTGTAACCTGTCGCAGTACCCTCAAGTTGATTATTGATATAAAGTTTAGCGGTGGGTTCCACATATGACTCGGCGGTGGCGGAGCCGGTGCGAGAAGTATTTGCAAAATCCTTACAGGTGACAGTGTATGTTTCTGATGTATTTGCCGGGAATAATGTGCGCGAGTAAGAGCCGGATGTATCTTCGGTTGGACCAGCCCAACTCCTGACACAGGAACCTGGAATTACGTCTGTAGTTGACCAATTGACTAAGACTGTGGACATGGGGGTAGGATTTGCAGGTATAGCTGTTACAGTGACCGTGCCAGCTGGAGGGTCAGTGACGGTGAATGTAGCAGTGGCGTTGTTGGAATTTGTTGAGTTGCTGCATGTAGTGATAAATGTATATGTGCCGGCACTAGAGAATGGTCCAACTGGTCCGGATCCGCTAATTGCTTTACTACTAGTCCATCCAGAAGAACATTCAGAAGCATTGCCAGAACCCCAAGTTAAAGTATAGGTCGTGGATGAATTCTTATAGACATTTGATGAGCTTGGAGTAAGAGTGACTGTCACAGGGCCGGTAAAACCAGTTGTGGCAGTAGCTGTGGCTGTGGCTGTTTTGGTAGCGCCACCGAGGTCGACGCAAGTTAAAGTATATGTTCTTGTTTCTCCTGAAGTAAAAGGTCCATCGGTGTCTGTTGATATATTATCCGGACTACCCCAGCTCGTTGTACAACTGGCAACATTAGCAAAACTCCACGTAACAGTGACGAAACCTCCAGGAGATGGGGCGGTTGGGGAGACTGAAAGGGAAAGTGTTGCGGCCGGAGGGTCGGTGACGGTGAAAATTGATGTTTTTGATACAGTATTTGCCGGATCAGCGTTTGAGCATGTAGTTGTAAAACTATTTATGCCCTCATTAGGGAAAGGACCAACTTTATCAGAATCTTCGACACCAGTTTTTGAAGTCCAGCCTGATGAACAATTGATCGCACCAGTGGCTTTCCATGCTAAATCATAAGTAGTAGTAGGATTTTTATACACATTTGCCGATATTGGATTTAAATCAAGAGCAATTGGTCCGTGAGGAGCGGAGGTAACTGTTACTGTTTTACTTGGAGATGGCGATGTGCCTTTGAAATCGGTACATGTGAGAGTGTAGCTGCGGGTTTCATTGGCCCCAAACGGACCGTCACTGTTGGAACCAGATGAACTTCCGGATTTATCGACGGTAACTCCTCCGGACCATGCGCCGGATTTGGCACATCCAGCCATATTGGTGACAGAATAGGAAATAGTCGTGAAATCACCACTATTTAAATACTCAGGATTTGCTGAAAGACTGATAGTCCCAGCAGGGGCCTCTGATACAACGATCGATGCAGAAGCGACATTGCTCTTCACTCCTGATGAATTTTGGCATTGAATCAAGTAATTATAAGTTTTGATCACAGTCAATGAGGTGGCTGGCTCTGATCCGCTTGTCCCCCGACTGCCTCCCCAATCACCAGTGGCCTCACAGGAAACAGCGCTGGCAGAAGCACTCCAGTATAATGTTGGGACGTAAGAGTTGCCTTTATAGTAAGAGACTGAAGGCTGTCCATCAACGTTAAGGGAAACTGCTGGGGTTGGATCAATGTTGACTGTGACAGTCTTGGGAGAAGTATCAATACCAGTAAAATCTTTACAAGCAAGACTATAAATATATGGACCAGGTTTTGCAAGAGCGCCAATAAGACCAGAGATACCCTTAGAGGTGCCTACAGGGATTCCATTGATTGGATCGATAAGCTCAGACCAGTTGTTTGTAGTACAAGAAAGAGCGTCCTTAACATCCCATTTTAAATTTATAAAACCATCTTCCTCGGACAGGTAAGGACCATTGGTAAAATTATTTTGTCCGCCCTTGCTGACTTGGAGATCGACTGTGGGAGTTGGGACGTCTTTGACTTCGATGATGACTGAGGCTTCATCGCTTAATACGTTTGCGGCGTTTTTGCATTGGATCGAATATGTAAATGTACCGGTGGTGGTGAATGGGCTCAATACTGTGGTGCCACCGTGGTTTGTGGTGGTATCAAAAGTGCTGTCCCACGTATTATCACTATTATCGTTTGTCGTGGTGCAAGAGGTTGTGTCATTGGAGGATGACCAGGTGAGGGCGGGGATTGGAGTCTGATTTTTATATATCGTGATTTTTTTAAAGGTTGAATTGATGAATAGCGTGTTTGAAGGTTTTGTGTCGACGATGACTTTTCGTATTAATAACGATGTATTACCTGCATAGTCCTCGCAGGTTAATGTAAACGTGTGAGGACTGGTGATAGCCAAAATAGGTCCATAGATGGGCGTAATACCGCTCGTTTTGCCGTCGACAACATTAAGTGTGCCGTTCCAAGTTGAAGTACAATTAATCGCTTCTTTGACATCCCATTTGAGACTGACGAAATCGTCTTGGGGGATGGTGATGTCGTTTTCTACATATTTAGTGTCTGGATCGGTGCTTTTTTTGATCTCGAATTTCATATCTAGAGGGGCAGGATCTGTGACTGTAATAGTGACGGTTTTTGGTAGTATACCACCAGTACTACATGCCAAAGTGTAAATGTAAGTTCCTGGTATCGGATAATTAAAAGTTGTCTCTTTGAATGGGTCATCTACGACATTTATGGGGCCATTCCAAGAACTAGCTGCTGGATTGCTGGCTGTCTGGCAACCACTTACGTTTTCAAGATCCCAATAAACCGAAACATGTTGATTTGTATACACAGCTGCGGAAGCTAAGTCTGTTTGCAAAACCGCAAAATTCATTTTAGGTTCATCTGGATCAACTGGATGGCCGACTTTGATATTTCTGACCAGGGCTGAAGCATCGATATCACCATTAAAACCATAACAAGAGATAGTATAATTGACTTCACTTGGCATTGCAGCAAGCGATTCAGTTTCGCCACCGAGATTATTTTTAAAAGCAGGACTGTCATAACGCATTTCATAATATGCACCACTGTTTGGAGCCCAGATAGGATCTTGGCCTTCTGCTTTACAAAAGACAACATCGGAAAGTTTACCACTTGGCAATTGCACATTCCATTTTAATTTGAATTTTCCATCAGTTGGTATATCAAGAGTAGGTGCGTTAGTTTCAGTATTATTAATATCAACCGATTTTTCTTCATTTGTATCCACATTTACAGCTGTGAAGTTTAGGGCTGGCGCTACAATTGGCCGCTCAGCTACTTCATTGGTCTGCTTGGCCTCGAAAATGTAGTTTACCTTGGTATAGAGCCTCGATATCACCTGGTAATTTTGGCCATTACTACAATAATAATAGTATTGTTTACCATTTTTATTGCCAATATTATCTGGAGTATTTTCTCTGGGATAGAAAGGATTGGTGGGGATTTTGTTGATGACGCCGCTTTTTAATAGTGCGTAGGAAGTCGGAGAATATTTTTGTTTATCACTTTCTGTCCATCCATTCATCGATCTACTCATATTAAGATCATCATTTGGTTTTAGAAATTCAAAACAACGGCCATTAGGCAAATCAGCACTTTTATTGCTGATTGGGAATTTGCCTTTTTTTTGGCCAGAGTAGTTTAATAAGGATAGGCTGAGACTTCTAACGTCTGATTTTACTTGAGTTTCGCGGGCGCGGATCCGGAGTGATTTGCCGGCGAAGAAAATGATGCCAAGCAAAATAATGACAATAGTCACCACAACGATCATTTCGACCAGGGTAAAGGCTCTGTTTCTAATTGTATTGTTTTTTGTATTCATATTTTGTAGTTAAGTGATGGAGTGGAATGGATCCCCGGGTCAAGCCCGAGGATGACAGGAGATGAGGGGGCGGCTGAATGGGAGAAAATGTCAAATATCTAATTTCCAATGTCAAATCAATGACAAAATCCAAATGACAAATATACTGGATTCCAGCCTGCGCTGGAATGACGGTCGTGGGGGGAATGGTTATTTATATTTGAAAGGGCGGATGATCCAGCCGAAGAGACTGAAACCGGATCCGGATTTTTTAAGCTGAGTTTTCAGGTCACTGTTGTGAGTTTCGAGAACTTTTATGGATTGATTTAGGATGATGCGAGCTGGGATGCTGTTGATTTGATTTGTGGCGCTTTTATAATCTTTGATGATTGAATCGTTGGTTGCAACAGCTTTTTTTGCAGTTTTTAGTGTAGTGTAATCTGGGCCTAAAAAGAATTTTTTAGCACCTTTTCTCAAAGCGGCAGTGTCGAGAGCTTTGTTGGCTGAGTCGATCGAGGCGACTTGTCTTTGTCCTAATTTTGCGAGAATGTCGACGTAGCGGTCGTCTGAAGTTGTGTGGGAAAGCATCAATAATGAATTCAAAGTAGGCTCAACATCTTTGTTGCGCTTTATGGAAACCGATGATTTTGGAGCATAGACAGGCATCGCCTTTTTGACTTGGTAACTGGCGATGGCCCAAGCTTTTGGATCTTGGGGATCAAAAGCGGCTAAGGCGGGCAGGATCGATTGGCAAAGCAGTGCCAAAGCAATAAAACATACCAAAATGGTACCGGCAAATTTTTTGTAGAACATTTTTCCTCCTTTTATTATTTTCTTATTTAATTGTAACAATGTTTTTTTTGGATAGCAAGGATTTGCGGCAGGCCGTGCCGCAGTATTAGGTATAAAGTATTACGTATTAAGAGGGGGACGTGATGGATTCTTTATACATTCCTGCTGGCTAGATGCCTATTTTTTGTTCTATCATGGTTGTTCTTCTTGCTAGTAATTCGTGATCACTGATATCTACTTTACGCTCTAAAGAGATTTTCATCTCTCGAATATTTTTATTATTTTCAGCAGACATTTCCATAACTGCGTCCAACTTTTCTCCTATAATAATGAATTTTTCTGTATGTTCAACCTGGACTTCGGCGACTACTTTCAGACGGCTATCAAATTCTTCGAGCAGCATTTTTTGGTGACGCATGATTTCTTTGGTTTGGTCTTCAATCTGGAGTTGGATTGACTTAGATTGTTTATCCATTCTTTGTTCAAGATCTTTGGATTGTTTATCCATTCTTTGTTCAAGATCTTTGGATTGTTTATCAATTCTTTGTTCTAGGTCTTTTGTTTGATTTGTGAGTTTTTTGTCGACTTCTAGGGATTGGGCTGAGAATCTTTTTTCGATTTCAAGACTGACTGCTTTGGTTTGGTTTTCTAGCCTTTTCTCAATCTGCTTGGTTTGATTTTCGAGTAATTCTTGAATATCTTTTTTATCCATTTTTTCCTCCTTGATATTGTCTGTATATACAATTTACGCTTTTTAAAATAGAGTGTCAATAATTTTAGAAGCTGGGGGAGGGCGATCTCTCCACTACGCCTGTCTGCCGGCAGGCAGGCGGTTCTGGGATCCCATCCCGACCGGAATGACGGATAGGAGGATTTTTCAACATGTTATACGTTTTGGTTTTATTTATAATAAATTTTTTGATACATTATATATGAAAGGATTTTATGAAAATTTATTTGATGCGACATGGTGAGGTATTCAACCCTGATAACGTGATTTATTCACAACTACCCGGATTTCATCTTAGCCAGGAAGGACGGGATCATATACAGCAAGTGTCCGAAGCTTTTCAAGACCAAAATTTGGGAATTAAGCATATCTACTGCTCTCCTCTGGAGCGGTGTCAGGAGACGGCACAAATAATGGCTGATGATTTGAGAATCGAGCCAGAAAATATTTATATAAAAGATGCTTTGATCGATGCTGACGCGGGAAATTGGGTCGGAAAATCAGCGGATGAATTTTTTGCATATAAAGATCATCACAAAGACACAGAACCGATCGAAAAAATGAATCAAAGAATGATGACTGTATTGAAAGAAGTTGTGGATAAAGGTGAAGACGCATTAGTAATATCGAGTGCCGATCCGATCATTTCGGTAGCGTGGACATTGCTGGATAAGCTAAATGAATTTACTGGCCAATCAGAGTTTTTGATTCCAAGGGGAAATTTCTTTAAAATTGAGGTTGATGATGATGGTATATGGCAAATCGGGGAATTGAATGAATTTTAAAGCTTTGTGATCGTGTTTGGAATGGTCGATAATTTATCAGACTCTGCGATTTTACTAAAGATAGCAAAAAAATATAGTTCAAATGAACTACCCCGCAGCAAGCTGACGTGGTATCGACCAAGTATCGTCATCCCGGAAGAGGGTGGCACCCGATACCTGCCTGCCGGCAGGCAGGTCCGGGATCCAGTTGTATGGTTTCCTGGATTCCCTGCCTGCCGGCAGGCAGGCGGTTCTGGGATCCCATCCCGACCGGAATGACGGCTGGAGGGGATATTCGCACACAGTAAGCTAGGGGTATTCACCCAAATAGAGATTAAAAAAGAATGGCAATTGCCATTCTTTTTTTGATGGTGCTCGGGACAGGAGTTGAACCT
>VFKW01000126.1 GCA_009885355.1 Candidatus Berkelbacteria bacterium | reverse complement strand
GTTTTAATTTTTTAGAAAGGAGAATTATTTTTTCTCCTTAAGAGCGTGGCGGGGTGGGATTGTTAAGGGTAGGGGCCGGCCTTCGCAACGGAGGCCCTTATCCTTAACCTATAAATAACTAATATAATTATTATAAAAATATTTAAATCTTAGCCCTAAACCCCTCCAAAACCTCTTTAAACTCCTCAAAAGATTCTGACATAGCAATATCTCGCCTCAACTCGCTACAATTCGGAAAACCCTTAAAATATGCTAATAAATGTTTTTTTAACTCATTAAAAAACTTACTATAATTGTGATAAAGCTCAATATGTTCAAAAGCGATCTCGCAAGTCTCTTCAAAAGACAATTCAATCGATTTTTGTTGCTTGTATTCATCAAATATCCACGGCCGCCCGACGGCGGCCTGACCGATCAACACACCATCAGCTCCGGAAATTTCCAAACATCGATCAATATCTTGCCAATTCTTGATCCCGCCATTTGCCAAAACAGGGATTTTCAAAAGTTTCTTCACTTGGCCAATCATCTCCCAATCAACTTCCCCTGAAAACTCTTGCTTACGAGTCCTACCATGAATCGCGATCATATCCGCCCCGGCCGCTTCCATTTTTGGCGCAAATGTCAAAATTTCATTATTATTTTCCCACCCAAGCCTCGTTTTGACAGACAAAATGCGATCCCCGATTGATGCTTTCACCTGACGTACAATTTCAGCTGCCAGCTGAGGATCTTTCAAAAGACTCGACCCATAATCATTCGCCACTACTTTTCTAGCCGGACAACCCATATTTATATCAATTCCCTCCGGATTATATTTTTCACATATTATTTTTGCCGCTTCAGCCATGATTACAGGTTCATTTCCAAAAATTTGCACCAATATCGGCCGTTCAGCATCCAAAAAACGCGAAAAACCCAAGGATTTACCCCCATCTGTAAACTTTTGATCCTCCACCGTTCCTCGTGCCGAAACCATTTCACTATACACCAAATCCGCCCCATTTTTCCTGCAAATCTGGCGAAAAGCACTATCCGTAAAACCAGCCATAGGCGCCAAAGCAATTATTTTTTGATTTTCCTCAATATTAAAATGTCTAAAATCATTATTCATACCATATAATTTTAGTACAAATCATATACATAGTAAACCCCCAACCTCTCTATTGTAGAATCCAGTCTATTTCTCACGTTGTCATTCCAGCGCAGGCTGGAATCCAGCTCTATCTTTTTGAAATTCATCCACTCTATAAACACTATACCAACTACCAACTACCAACTACCAACTACTATTGCCCTCTTGTGAAACATAAAAATAACCTCTAGAATAAAATAGGAACTAAATAAATATTCACCTTATCCAGTCTAAAAAGAGGGGAAATGTTTTTAGATATTTTCAAGAAAAAAAATAAGGTTAAACCAAAAAATAAGAGTCATTTTTTACCACAGGATCGCCAGCGAATCACCAAACTTACAGATGAAAAAATTGACCATATGGTAGCACTCGACAAGATTGACGAGCAGCTTTTACTTATCCAAAAATCCACCAAAACAACCTTTCAGAGGCTAGCTCCAGCTCACGACTATTGCCGCATGAAATGGCAATGGTATTACGCTTGGCACACCAAACCATACGCCAACAAAGCCAATACTGGCATGCTTATACTGACGTTAATTGCCAGTATCACAATAATATCTTCATCCATCTTGAGTTCTCCTCAAACCGGCAAAGCTGCTATCGACTTTGCCCCCAATATAACCGAAAAAAGTGTCGATTATTCCAAAATATATGCCTCGGTCAAGCCGGATGCCATAGAAATACCTGAAAAACGAACCGAAAATGCCAAAGCCTTTAAAAACATTGACGGCACTACCCAATACATTATTTCCAGCGGTATTCTTCATTACAAAAAAGATGATAAATGGCAAAATATCGATTCAAATATTGAACCAAAGGCAGACAATACTGGTTTTTCAATGGATAAATCCATCTACTCCGCCAGTTTTGGCAAAAACTTCCTGACTGATCCCCTGGTTAATATTTTAAAAGATGGATACAACCTCTCGATCCGACCAAAAGATCTTTCATTTTCCACCGCCGCAGAGAATCAAATAATTAGCAGCCCAAACAGTTCTGAAGGCGCTTCAACTGGCAAAACTCTGACTTATAAAGACGCCTACGGACCAGGCCTAGACTTTTCGTATGAAACCCAAGATTTTCAATTGAACAAAAAATTAAATATTCCATCTTTTGAATCCCTCCCAACGCCAACCATCGGACTTGAAGACAAGTCAGACTTATCTATCGCGCTAAATCTTGACTACACGGCAGATGCAAATCTGGACATCTTTATCAGCGATACTCCTTGGGATGGCACACAAACAACGATTGAAAATCAAAACATTGTCTTTAAAAAAGATGATAAAATCGCCTGGCAACTCACCCCAGCCAAAGCCTGGGATAGCTCTGCCATCCCGCCGACATCTCCCCAACTACCAACTACAAACTACCAACTACCCTCGAACGCTATCACCGGCAAAACCACACTCCAAAAAAACAACGACAAAATCTCCATCTCTATCGATTTCCCCTACACCTGGCTTCAAACCGCCCAATACCCAGTCACTATAGACCCAACAACAAATTATACTGACTCAATATCAGACGGTTATATTACTGGCACAGATCCCTCTTACGCAACGGCCCATAATACAGATTATGCTTCTAATGACACATCAGCGACTTTTAGTATAGGACAATATAAATACTACATACCCCAAGTAATAACTTTAAATGAAGTTTACCGAGGTTTTCTCGCATTTGATACAAGCGCTATTGTTGATTCGGATATTATTGATAGCGCCAAATTATATCTAACCCCAATTACGAAAAATACAACTACTGATTTTAATGTACTTATCTATAAAACAGATTGGTCGCCGACCTTATCTGCAAATAGAGCTGCCAATTATACTACCGCGCACGATGCCTTACTAGACACAGTCTCTTCCAATGCAAGATGAGCATGAAATAGGTCCCGCTTTCTAATTGAATGATGAGTATGAAATGGGGC
>VFKW01000005.1 GCA_009885355.1 Candidatus Berkelbacteria bacterium | reverse complement strand
TCTGAAGCTGAGAAACTCGATACGGAGGAGGATTCCAAGTTTGGAGATGGCCGTGGCTACAATCAGATCCCAAGGCGCCAAAATTAGGGGACGGTTCTCTTTTCCCCTGGAAAGTGCAAAATATTTTATATTTTTGTCTGGAAGATCATAATTTTTTTTGCAAATGAACTTGTAAATACAAACCGTCCCCTCTGGATCCCTTAAAACTTATCAGAACTAGGATTAAATCTTTAAAAATCGCCAATATTTTATTGCTCCAAAAATTATTGAGATAAATACTACCCCGATCCCTGCCATCTCAGCCGGGGGTATCGTTGATAAGTTATTGAATATCCTATTTACCAAAGGATCTTTTTTTACTATATTTCGATTTATCAATGATTTCTCTTCTGGGGGCGTAGTTATTATTTTTGGTTCATTTATTATATTTGTTGGATTGGCTTCAGAAATAGATGGATCTTCTGTTGCAGTCTTTGACGTAGGAGTGCCATTGATCTTCACATTATTTTCCGCAACTTGTTTTTGACTATCTGGTTTTACAATCGGCGTTTCGGGTTTTGTTTCGATATATGTTTTCCAGGCATAATCAGGATTGATATTATTTAAATATGCCTCATCAACACTTTGTGCATTTGGATCAAGAAATATCTCTGCTTTATTTGGCTGAAGAGTAAAAGTTTCGCCTAGGTTCCAGCTTTTCCCATCTTGATCGATTGCCTTGTGATCAATTGTGAATTCACGGCTTTCGGTTGTGTTGCCATTTACCAGCACAAAGCCATGTTCAAATGGTCTTTTTTGCAAAGTCCCGTCTGAGTAAGTTGCGATTTTTTCTCGCGCACCCGCAGCATCGCCTAAGCGTAAAGTAGATTTATAGCCAGGGTCAAAATATCTATAAAAAGTAGCGCTATCTTGACCATAAGGGACCATTATATCAACTCCTAAAAATGAATATTTATTTGAGCCGAGCAAATAGGATGCCAAGGCAAAGTTACCCCAACCTTCATTTCCATGGGCAGGATCCCCAATATCTGCTCGATCAGGCCCATGAACTAATTGAAAAATATATTTTGTATTTGATTCACTAACAGTACTATTGATTTGATCCAAAAATTCCATATCAGTTATACTCTTCTCCCAATGATCAGAATTATACCGATTTTTCATATCGGCCCTTAGCCAGTTCAGACTAATAAATCCATGCTCTTGGAAAAATATATC
This sequence comes from Candidatus Berkelbacteria bacterium, assembly GCA_009885355.1. Taxonomy (GTDB): domain Bacteria; phylum Patescibacteriota; class UBA1384; order VFKW01; family VFKW01; genus VFKW01. Next base: position 3,245 of record VFKW01000005.1, on the reverse strand, counting down.
CGGAGTATCTTCGAAGTTATTTTTTTCATACTGGTCTTTGTGGGCAAAAAAATCTTGCCCTTGCCAGTTTGGAGGATTGTCCGTCTGTTTTTCTGGGTCCCAAAGCGGGTTTATGATGACATTACCAGGCCAGTTATTATAGTGTGATTCTGAATTATTGTTCATGACCTCGATCCCGGCAGCTTTAAATCTGGGGATTACATACTGGTCAAAATCTTGCGCTTCATATTGCATCATTTTCAGGATCGATTGGCGAGGAGTTTTTATCCCAGTATTTGGATCTGTATACATACCATCAATACTGATTCCACCCGGCCCATCGATAAAGACTCCGTCAAATGGTGCAGTTTTTAAAAACTCAAGTATTTTATCCGTCCAAATCCTTTGATAATTTGGATCATCAAGATGCACATAATAATTCCAGCGATAATCAGGATCGGTCACAAAATTAAGTGGCGTCACCCCGTCATTTAAAAATTTTTTCCACGGTGTTGATGCTCCTGTGCCTGGATCAATATCTCTTTGGTCTCCTGGCGGTTCAATAATTGAGGTATTTTCCGGGTAAGTGTAAAACCACTCCGGATGATTGTCGAGAGCCCAGGCAAAATCAATCTCGCCATAGCTAGTGGTTTCTTTTGGAATCGGATTTGCAGGACGATTATCAGATAGCCACGGCGCAAAATAAGTATAATATTTAATATTTGGATTGAAATATTTCAACTTTTTATATATACCGATTTCATTAGCACCACCCATTAAAGCATCATAATTTGTTGCAGTAGTATATAGATCCGAGCTTTTATCTGAAAAATACAAAGCTTGTGTGTTGATATTTCGTTTTCGTGGAGCTGGAATTAATACGGTTTGTTCCGCATCTTCGCCACTTTTTTTCATATATATATGAGCTCCGTCGATTTCTAACCCAGGTTTCATTTGCCCCAAGTTTCCATTTGTTTCAATATTTAGCTCAATCGTAACCCAGCCAGTCTCCGGCTTAATATCGCAAATTAATTCATAATTATTCGATCCGTTATTACTTATTTCTCGATTTACTGTAAAAGTATTTTTCGTCCAGGCTTTATCGGCGCCAGTTATAAGCAAAGTATATCTGACCGTTGTGTTTTGTGGCAATCCGACATTATCCAAAAATTTGACTTGATCAAGCTTGAATCGAAGTTGGTCGCTAGTAGCCAAGTCTTGATTGTCTGCATTCAGATTCAAAAATAGTGCTTCTCTGGTGTATCCTCCATTTGTATCTTTTACCCTCATCGATTGGGATTTTGTGCCTTCAATGCCGCCGTCGACCAAATTAAATTCCATATTCGTCAAAGGCTCAAGATTTTCTCCATATCTCTTCCAGCCATCGGCAACCTGATCATTTGGTTGAGAGACAGAGGTCCCGCCCTCCCAGCCATTTGCTCCATTTCTTTCCCATACGGTTTTCGTACTTGATTCGAAATCGCCAATTCCTCGAATCAAATCAATTTTTTCTTCTTTTGAGATAGTATTGATATTTGAATACTTCGATTCACCAATATCATTTATCGCTTTTAAACGATAAAAATATCTTGCCTCTGATTTTTTTATATCAAGATAATGATTATCGCTAGCTTCAGTGAAGCCGATATTTTTGAAATTAAATGCATCATTTATTGATTTTTCAATAAGAAATTGGCTTTCATTATTTGAATTGTCGATCCATGATAAAACATACCCTTGGCTTGACTCATTTACTATCAAGCCGGTTGGGGTATTTGGTGCAGTTTTCTCACCAGCTTTAGTATTGTTCGTATCTGTTAATAGTAGGCTGAATAAAAAACCATCTATAAGAATAACCATAATTAAAAAAATATATACTTTTTTCATTTGTTCTAAGGTTCCTTTACTATTTTTTAGATTATACAAGTATATACCTTTGTGAAGTATGGAGATTATCACAAAACCGCCTTTTAAAGAAAATGGTGACGGATAGTAAATATGGCAAATAGGCGAATATTGGTGATTTGTTGATCAAAATACTAAATCATCGAAATATTCCTAATTAATCATTAAATGGTTATTTAGTTATTGAATAAATTGTCAAAGATCTCTGGGCTCCGGTCGAGATGACAAGAGTTTGACAATATTTACCCTGGAATGGAAAGACTTTTTGTATAATTTCTGAGAATTTTAGCTATTTTTACATATATTGCGACCGTATTATGTATTTATTATAAGAATATCCACGTTTGGCGGCGATCATTTTTGATACACTCGGTATTGATGAAAGGTTTTCACTTTTTTTCAGACGAAATGTACCTTGCCAAATGTGGTTTTTATGCACCTGGCTCCGCCTTGATGCATGGGGATAAAAAACAAGGAAGGGCGGTAGAGGACGATAAATACTACGAGACTTGGGTCATGAATGGTCAGGTTAATCAGTTCAGCTCTAGAATTGGCTGGGCGTTGGCAGGGTATTTCTACTTGCAGCGTTACATTAATATTCCGCAGGATGCGGAAGTCTCAATGGTTACTGGTTTGGATGTCACTGATATTGGAAATGGAGCATATATCGGTGATCTCAAAGTTCGAGTGAGTTATATTGATTTCAAGTGTGGAAATCTATTGCGCACACCTTCTTTAAGAGGGGCACACACAAACATAGAAGAAAATACGGTGGACTGTTATTACAGGCCATTTGAATAATTACTTCTACTCTCTCCTTTCTCCACTTGGGCCGTTCATGATTTCTGTGAACGGTCCACCTTTTTAAAAAGTGCTTCTAATAGGGTGCACCTTTCCAATTAAATGTAATTATTTTAGGAGGTACTAGTAGAATGTTTGGAACAACAATATTGTTGGCTAGCGGCCAACCATTTACGAGAAACGCCCTGAAGAGAATTATTGAAAGTATGGGACTAGAGGGATATTTGGCTGGGGTCTTGGTTGGTTGACTAGTAGGAGACGGTTCTCTTTTCCTATTGGTATTGCAAAATATTTTATGTTTTTGATTGGAAAATCATAATTTTTTTTGCAAATAATTCTCAATTATTTATATTTTGCGGATGAATCTGGGGATGAGAAGCGTCCCCTCCGCCGCAAATGAACCTGGAAAAGAAACCATCTCCCTGAAAAACTTAATATTCTGACCCCACTACAATATGCTGAGCAAAATGGACTATTGTCCAAGACGTCCCCTTGCTGTACAAAATATTGACAATTTCAGCCAGATGCTATATAAATAATTGGTGATTGACAGTAATGCC
>VFKW01000130.1 GCA_009885355.1 Candidatus Berkelbacteria bacterium | reverse complement strand
TGCCGTACTTATTTTGCAAATAAGTATCTTTGATAAATTCCGCACGATCTTTGCTTGGCTGATGCGTCATAAACAACTTTTGAATAGTAGTCGGATTTCTTACCCCGAGCGTCTCAAGCCGTCGCATCGATGCCAAGGCCCCGGTTAAGTCTTGTTTATTGGCAATCATTCTTTTTAGACTGCCATCGTCTGCTTCTTGTTCATCTTTGCGGCCACGTCCCCTTGAAAGCAAGGTGGCCGTTAATTGAGCCGTTGCATTTTCGTTGGTCAATTTTCCAAGCACCATGCTTAGCAACATGCTTTTTAGACCATGATTTTTTTCACAGTGCGTGATTTCATGATCCACCGCAAAGGCGATTTCACCATCGAGATTGAAATTTTCTAGCAATCCTCTGGTAATATAGATTCTCTTGCCTGGAAGCGCAAAGGCATTGACTTCGTTGGTATCAAGGACCCCAACGAAATATTTACCAGCTTGATCCAGACTTTTGGCAGAATTGCCAAATTGGGTTAAAAGCACATTTTTTGCTCGGCCGTTAAGGTCGGCATCCTCACAAAGTCCATATTGACTTTCCAATTCGCTACCGACAGATTGACCCAATGCTTTTTCTAAACCTTCGGTCAGGTTAATCGCCATGACCGGATGAGATGAAAAAATGCATCCCACAAGAACTACCACTACAGCAAACAAATACTTCACGCCAAATTTCCTCCTATCGATTTAAGGTACAATTTTGTTTATTATAACACGAATATAGTTCAAATTAATATATATTTATTTATATAGTATCTTCCAGCAAAAATAGGACTTGGCAGGTACCCTATATACTTTACATATAGTCTGTAGTTCTGGGACAATCAAAATGGAGGAAAAATGTATAAGGCAATCCCAAAAGAAATCCACGAGCAAGTTTTGTCCCGTATTAAAAACGATGGAATTTCAGTTGTTGATGCGGCACGTGATGCCGGTATTAGCGACAAGACCGTTTATGGTTGGTTAGCACAGGAATCTCGGGCTACCGATTGCAATTTAATCGAGATGAATAGACTGAAGCGAGAAAACCAAGGACTTCAGGCATTAGTCGGTAAACTGACCTTCCATATTGAGAAGTCAAAAAGGGGGCGGTAATGACGGAGGTGGTTGGAAACAAGATCATTGAAAAATCCCTTACAAAAAC
>VFKW01000132.1 GCA_009885355.1 Candidatus Berkelbacteria bacterium | reverse complement strand
CGAAGGATTACCAAAACCATCCCCCAAATAAGGCTCCATCGCTTTTCTAACCCTGGAGTCAATCGGAGTAATAGCCGCATAATCTAAATATATCTCACGTAGTTCGCTCATAGCTCACTCCTGTAAAAAACCAAATGTCAAAATCCTAATTTCTAATCAAACCCAAATTTCAAAATTCAAATTTGACATTTAGTCATATAATTTTAATTTGACATTTGAAATTGGAAATTTGACATTGGCATTTAAATGTTTTTTAGTTCTTTAAACCCATCCACATGTTCAACCAGCATCTTTTCAATCCCCATTTTCAAGGTTAAACCAGCCATCGGACAGCCATTGCAAGCGCCAGTCAAATGCACAGTTACAACCCCATCTTTAGCCTCAACCAATTCGACATCTCCACCATCAGATTGAAGATTTGGACGAACCTTCTCAATTATTTCCCCAACCTGTTGTTTAAAATCAACTTTTTCCATACTATTCCTTTCTTTCTTCTTCGAGCCACTAGGTGGCCCCTTTGGGGCTTGTCGAGAAGTTCTCGATTCCCTCCGCTCACTCGAACAATATTCTTATTATCTTATTAGCTTATCAGCTTATTGCTTACGAGCTTTCCAAAGCCCCATACAACTTGATTCACCCTTTAGCAGCCTATCCAGCGTCAAGTTCCCAAACATCTCATCTATCGCCGATTGCAATGTAAACAAGATCGAATTTCTCGGACAAACTGCCGAAGATGCACAATCTTTACTGCCATCACAACAAGGTAACTGAATCATTGACTCCCCTGCAGCCACCAAAATCTCACGTAAAGTGATCTCATCAACAGGTTTAGCCAATCTATATCCCCCGCCTTTACCCTCTTCCCCTGTCACAATTTTCGCCTCAGCCAACAAATGCGCCACTTTACGCAAAAAAGCATAAGAAATCTGACAATGCTCGGCAATCTCACGAAGTGATCGATTCTTATCAAAAAACGCCAGTTCACTGCACAAAATAACCGCATATTGAGCTTTTTTACTAAATTTCACCTGTTCTTCTCCCTATCACGTCATTGCGAGGCACGAAGCAATGTTCTCTTAATTCTTACAAGCTTATCCCGCCGCAGCGGGACCCCGCCAGCCGGCGGTGGCTAGCTTATTGCTCCGCAATCTGTTACCAATCTAGTTACAGTTTAATCCGAAATATTATTATTGTCAACTATAGTCGATTATAAATATATGTTACAATTAAATTATGAAAAATGAGCTAGAAAAACCTATATTAAACGAAAAAGAGCCTCAAATAAACCATAGATTTAGTCGATTTTTTGAAGATATATCTCAAACTGACACGGAAGTATTAATCGATCACACCTATTATGGTGACTCTAATGACGAAAATCAATATTCTCGATTTGAACAAAATATTCATGATGACATTGATCCTGAAAACAGCTTAACAATGTCCCAATTTGCAAATAAATTTTTTGAAGAATTATTAATATATTTGAAAGACCAATTACAAAACCAAGATGAAAAACAGCTAAAACAATCTATCGCTCATATAGAGATGCTTTTTAGCAGCTCACCCAATATGACAGATTATTTAAACTGGGATGATTTATTCAGAAACTGTGCGATATACAACCGACAAAATCCGGCAATTAACAGGATTAGCTCAATATTATTTGAACACTTGGCTTATGTAATGGAATTTACCCACAATGATGAAATATTACAATTAGACGAGAAATACAAAGATGAATCGGATTTAGTAAAATTAGACTATCTTGCCTTGATTGATAAAATTACTCAAGCTGTTCTAAGTGCCGGATATGCAGATCGTACCTTATTCCGATTAAAGGATATAAGTGAAAAAATGATCGCCAGTGAACAAAAACCAATTCTTTCATATGCCACAAAAATTACAGATTATAAAATAGGCAGGATACTTCGTCAGGAAAATGATCCTATACCTGGTACCTATGAACCTGATCCATCTGAAGAAATAAATACATATTCAGACGAGCAAAATGAGCATTGGGAAAAAAGAATCATAACCAATCCTCCACTTCTCGGTTATAAAATAATAAAAGTTGCCAAAGATTGTTTTTCGGCTGTAGATGGCCGTTACAAACCACAATATTATTCAAAAATAGATCCATCTACCGAAATTCCAGAAGTAGGCATGATAAATAGTTCATCAAATTTTGAAAGATTAATAGAAGAAATCACACCTGAAAACCTAAAAAGATCAATATATCTGAAAGATATAATTAGTTATATCAGCCACCAGATTCTAAATCCTCATTACGGTCAGAAAATAGAACAAACAGCAGAAAAATGGAGTGAAATATCAAATGTTCTATCCGAAAAAGATTGGCAAAAATTGATATCAAATCAAGAAGTAATACGACTAGCACTTGAAGAGATACACACAAATGATGCACAATCTTACCAGAAGGCTGAAGAAGAAAATTTAGAAATTCTCCAAGAATATACCGAATTTGTCCTCGGCCAGATAGATCAACTTGAATTAACAGGTTATCCAGCAGATCTAGCCGAAGAATTACGACATCTTAAAGACCTAGGATATTCGAAATTAGTCGAAAAGAAAATTGAAGACCTGGTACATTCAATTAATATTTTAGAAAAGTTTGGCCGTGAGGTTACACAAGCACAACTCGATTTTATGACAAAATGTAAAAGCTATGAAAAACAATATGAAATAAATTGGAATAAGGCTAAAGAAAAAAATGAGAAATTCTACGCCCAAAAAATAGAATCGGTTATACCTGATATTTCCTCGATGAATGCACTACTTATGAAATTAACCAAAAAAGCAGAGCAATTCTCTGCAGATCTACAACAAGAGATCGAAAAAATTTACAACCAAGAGAAATCAGATTTACCCATATTAGATTTTAAACCTTATGAAGAACTTCCAAAGGATAAACAAGCCAATCCTGTCCAAGATGAAAAAGACGAAGTATCTCTATTGATACAACATCTTCATCGACCTGATATGCGCTATCATCTTGAAGCAAGATTAGGCATAAAACTTGATGAAATAAACCTGAATTCACAAATTCAATTTTTGAAATTTATGACCACTGCCGAACCTGAAGAATTCTCTAGAGTAGAGACTATTCTGAAAAAAGGTCAATTTGGTCAAGAATTTATTCATTCATTTTTATCTGCCTCTGGTGATGAAAATTTTACAGATATACTCCTTAAAATTTCCGAAGAATTCCCGCCAGAAGCAGCTAAATCAATTTTTTCAAAATACTCCGAAATCGCCGGCACGACCGAGCAAGTACGTTCGTTTCTCCAAGAAAATTTCGCCAATCAGTCCGAATACAACCAAGAACTAGAAGAAAAAATCATCCAAAACCTCTTAAAAAAGGGCAAAGATTTACTGGTTAATTATGCCAAAACGCCAGAAAAAACACCGGAACAAGTATTATCAGAATTAGAAGATATTAACACCGAAATAATACTCTTTGCAACGACTTTCAAAACTCTAAAAAATAACAACGAAAATATCTCCCTTGAAGACTTTCAAAACTATTCAGTTAAATCCCAACCACCTGATCAAATCAGCGAAGAACAAAAAGATGTCATGCGCCAAATTCTCATCACCAACTGGTTAAGTCAAAATCAAGCGATTACTGAATATGCCTTATCGCACCTAAATAATGGTCTTTCCAACCCAAATAGCAAATTTTACATTATGCGCTTCAACAACGAAATTATCGGCTACCAGCGATTTGATGCAAATTCTGACGGCAGCCTTGATGCCGGCTCATTTAATATCAAACAAGAAGCACGCGGATCCCATATCGGCGAGGCTGCACTTCGAACTTATCTCAACCAAGAAGCAGCCTCACACGTGATCAAAGCTGACGCTTCACCATTTATCCCAATTGCCAAACGTTATATCGGAGAATTCGGCTTTGTCGCAACTGGCCTGAAGCAAGAAACCAGCCCTCAAGGCGAGACCTTCCTCCTCATGGATATGGAGCGCAACGATGGGCTTAACCCAGAATATCAATATATATCAAACCACCAAAAAGCACAAAGCGAATATCAATCAAACCAGTATGAACCAGATCAAAACCAAATCATCCTAAAATTTGACCAAGTAGATCAGCAAAATCAAATGTTATTTGAATTAAACCAAATATTAAGTCAAGGCAATCATATTATGACGGCCTATTTCAACGATTCTGAGAATCCCAATAATGTATATTTATGTTTTGAGAAAAAAATCCCAACAGAAGTAGCGGCATCCGAACTACTAACTACTAACTACTAACTACTAACTATTTATCTCGAGCTTGTCGAGAGACTAACTACTATTTTGCCTCCGCCATACTCCAAGTGAACTCAAAGAGTCCTTTATGCATCGAGGAAATACTACTATCCTCGATCACAACCCCTATCATCGCATTTTCTTTCAGTGTCTGATAAGTCACCTTGTTATCATATATCTGCATCACAGTTTGAAAATTTGGTAAACGGAAACTTAAATAGCGCACATCAGTGACTTCTTTTGCCAATTTATCAAAAAATTCTCTGTTCTTTATCGAATCAGTTACAATAATCCGCTTACCCACTCCCCTTTTTGCTCTTTGCTTCACATACCATTGATTAAGATCAGGTATAATTTTGCTGACCGCCTCCAAATCAACATAAGATAAAATTTCAGTCTGAGCCTTCAATGAGTCATGCATCAAATTTTTCAGTCCATCCATGCCCTCAAAATACTTCACACCAGGCTTGTGGTAGGCCAGATTGAACGTAGAGACCAAATTTGGCATAATAGCGGCTACCTCTCGTCTGGTCGCTTCCAGCTCATTCTCGCGCTTTTCGATGTATTCTTGCACTTTATTTGGGTGTTCCAACCTGAAACCCTTGATTTTACCCTTGTTAAACTCCTCAACAAGGCCTTTTTTGATAAGATCATAGATTTTATTGTAACTATCCCCACGTTTCAATTTTGTTTTCTCGATGATTTGCCCGGCTGACAATTCCCCATAATTCAAAAGCGCCTCATAAATGAGCAATTCCGCATCGCTCAGACCGATTCTCTTCAAAATTTCCAACATAATTCACCTCCATATTTACCGTAGCCCACGCTTTAGCGTGCTATAAATACACTATCTCAAATCATACAATTATTGTCAAGATATCGTGACAATAATAAATACATAAAAGTTATATTAACCAGTAAAAGTAAACGTTTTACCTGATAATTATAGCAGAATACTTAATACTTAATACTATATACTAAATACTAATATTGTCGCAGGCTCTTGACAAATTAATAAATGTATGCTACAATGGCTCATAACGATGAAAAGGGCACAGAGTCGGCAGACAGAATACTAGCAAAACATCGTTAGCAAATTAACAAAAGCATATATATAGAAAAGCAGAACCCTTAAAAAGAGTTCAAGTATATATCAAATAAGAGAAACGCCTTAAAAATATTCTTCGAGCTTGTCGAGAAGTTACATTAATAAGGTTACCAGAGATCATATCTGATCTGTTCCCTTCAGGAAGGCACAGGTTGCGCAAGGATACGATCACTCGCCTGTCCGTGCTACCAATAAGTCGCGGTAAATATTTCGGCCCTTAGAAGCCGATGCTCGGGTACTAAATAAATACCCCAAATATTTATAACCCACCAAGCTTAGATTTCGATTTAGGCAAATCAGGAACCGGTGGCTCCAACAACTCTTATTTACAACTATCAATTGCGAGTAACCAATTTATCCTTTCCACAGGAGTGCGAAGATAAGTTAATTACTCAAATACTAAAGGAGAAAAAAGGAGGGAAGTACTCACAATTGAACCATAAAACGCCAAAATAAACGCCATTTAATTGTCGTCCTGAATAATGTCATCCCGACCATTTCCCACTGTGTCATCCCGACCGGAGCGCAGCGAAGTGGAGGGATCGTCACTCATTCAGGATCTCATACATACGGCGCGAATTCTGGCCATCAAACGATATAGCAGCTATATACTAGATACTAAATACTATATACTGCCGAACTTCGTTCGGCTTGAGCTCTCCTTAAGGGTCTCTGCTAAAATCTCGATTTCAATCAATTCCGTAATCCAGGCTTTAGCTTGTTACATGCGAAAAATCATAATCTACGAATGTAGCCCAAGCTTTAGCTTGTTATTCTTCGAGCGAAGTCGAGAAGTAAAAAACATAAAAACAACGCCTCTTCTGGAGCAATCTGGAAAAAGCGCTGTCGCCTAAGCCATATCTAAAGATCCTGGCACATTTAAAGAGCCACCAAGGACATCATTTAGATACAACCTTAGGCATTGAAAAAAATCAGCAAACATCAGGAGTGTTTGCAAAATTAGTACGGCATGTACGGAGCATATTTCTTCAATTATTGTTCGAGCTTGTCGAGAACTATGAAGATATGCTTCCTCACGCCGTACTAAACGGTGAAAAAATCACGGTGCAACAGGCTCCGAATCTGCTTAGCTATGATCCAAGCAGTGTCATCCCGACCGAAGTGGAGGGATCGTCATTTATTCAGGATCAACTAAAAAGACGGTCAAGCCCGCACCGGAGGCATAAAGTGCAAAAAATAGAAGTATCTTGGGGTGGCGGAAGCCACTCAGTATTGTTCGATCTGCGTACGGGTGAATTTCACCCGTACTCCGACTACGAAACAGCTGCCAAGGTCCATGAGGCCTTCGGCGGCAAAAATTACTACTCCAGCCGCTCCGGTATGTCTGGAGCGGGTTGGATCAAGGGACGCATGTCTCTCGTAACTGTCGGCACCTACCGTGTCGACTGCCATAATATCGAGGTATCGCGGGCCTCAGCACCCGCAATCGGCGACTGGACCATTACGGTCCCGGTCGTAAAAGGTTCGGCCGACTGGCCGAACACCGGGAACTGGTACGACCGCTACCCGGTCGTACTTCAGCATAACGAGTTCGGCACATTTTTAGTGCCGAACGACCTCGTCCGGCCGATTATGACCGGCGAAAAAGTCACACTTGAGACCCGTCAGATGCGGGTTAACTTCTGGCGATCGCCAGAGGAGTATGTCGAGGCGACTTGGGAATACCAAACGCCAGTCAGGGTAAAATTCCCCGACATAAACCGCATATTCGAGGCCTTTTCAGGCCTCGAAACAAAATTCCAGTGGCCAGAGCGCCCGGCCGAGGAGAGATGGTCGACACCTCTCAACTTCTGGAGCCGACTAGGGTTACACCCGGTCGGCGACGATTATTACAAAATCGTGCGCGGGGTCGCCCGCGCGCGCTACTCAGCAGCTGAACTGGCGGACCCCGTTCGCCTGCAGTCCGCCGCCCCGGCAAATGTAGAGGTACTCACCGAGAACCTCTACATCCAACACGGCGACAATTATGTCGCAGCTGGGCTTTTCCGCTTCGAACGGGAAGGCCAAATCTTCGAAGAGGACTTCGAGGTTTACCTCGAGTCCTCAGAAGCTGTCTCTCTTCTCGCCAGAGATGGCGAGACCTATCTGGAAGTCTTTGAAACTCTCCAGGAGGGAGCTCACCAAAAGGTCGAAGAGACCATCCAGAGACTGATTTCGGAGGAAGAGCGAGCTGAAGCCGCTCGCCTCCGACAGGAATGGTTGGCGGACGCCATCGTCCGCCATAAAGATGAAATTGTTACCGCTGACGACTCAGTCAACAGTGGTAACTGCCTCCCAGGCACCGAAGCCTGGGCATTAGAGCACTTCCGCTCTAAAAATCCCGAGGGCATCACCCTCGGTCAGTTGGCCAAATTCATGGCCGACTGGAATGTTTCTCGAGTGGTGGAGTATAAACTCCGCCAACTCGGCGAAGTTATCCCTTCCGACGTATTGTCGGAGGAAATCTTCGAAGACATCGCAGCAGAACCGTCGGAAGAATAATTCCGACGGAAAATCTAAAAAAGTTTTCCAATTCTTCGGCAAAAATTGAACGCGGCACAGGTGTAACTGGTGAGTCTCGCAAATGGCAGTATTTGCAAACAAATTTTGGAACCGCGCTTTGGGGCGCGGTTCTACCCCCTCGTCCTTGATTCGTCAAGGATGAGGGGACTTCTTTTCCTGTCCCTGTCGTCATTCCGGGCTCGACCCGGAATCTAATTACAGAGACAGAAATAAGGAGCAACTATGCTTCGGAAGCGGCGGCTTCCAACTATTTCGTTTTGCAGATGTAAATCATCACAAAACAATTATCCGCCAGGTTGGGTCACACCTCGACCCAAGAACTGAAGTAATGGCAACCATTGGACATCAGAGTCCAAAGTTAGCCATCTTCAGAGGAAGGGAGGTGAAAAAATGGAAAAAAGATTTTTTGAGCTTTTTGAAGAGCTCAAAAAGCTCGAACCAGGAGTCCATATCCCAGGTCTGGAAAACGGACTCCTTGTCGCTTTTTTAGAAGCAGCAGAAAGACACAATCTAATAGTGATTGTGCCAAAAAATGACTAAGGCCATATTTCCTTCCCGCATTACGGCCTGTGAGCCAGACGCGACAGAAAGGAGGGATATATATGGCAAAGACAGTTGTTGGACTCGCAATGAGTTCGACAATGTTCGAGGGAGATGTAATAATCTCTCGAAAGGTGATCTCGGCCGATCAGGCCAAAGAGATTATCTCCTCGAGAGAAATCGTCTCCTGCTTCAATAGGTCTCACGAGACCACAATTGAAGCCCTCCGTACTCGATTTGAAATCGAAGTCGAGATCCCAGAGGTGGCGCCAAAGGTAACTTTGATGCCAGGAGATACTCTCATTGTTCTTTCAGCGAGATTTTCTCGCCGATTGAACGAGGGGGAGCGATTCTCCATCGAGGAGGTCAATTCCGCGAACTTTGAGTTCGTGGAGTACACCATTGACCGCAAGCTAACTTGCGGCAATTGTGGCAAAGTCTTCCATTTCTCAGAGCGTAGTAATACGCATGAGGAATGTGCTGATTGTCCATGGTGTGGCTGGGATAACCCAGTATAACCTCCAGAACTTGGCCTGTGGCAGCAACTGCAGGGGCCGAACTGACGGCCAAAAGATTACGAACATATCGAAGTGTAGCCATATGGCAGGCACTATAAGGTATGAAAACGAATCTATCAGACATAATTTTTCGGAACCGCGCTTTGGGGCGCGGTTCCACTTCTTTTCCTGTCCCTACCGTGTCATCCTGAACTCGTTTCAGGATCTCATATTAGAGACAGAAATAAGGAGCAAACATGTTTCGGAAGCGGCGGCTTCCAACTATATCGTTTTGCGGATGTAAATCATCACAAAACAAAATAATCCGCCAGGTTGGGTCACACCTCGACCCAAGAACTGAAGTAATGGCAACCATTGGGCATCAGAGTCCAAAGTTAGCCATCTTCAGAGGAAGGGAGGTGAAAATAGATGAATAACACCGAGAAAGTGACGCTGACAATTTTTACGGAACCGCGCTTTGGGGCGCGGTTCTACCCTCTCGTCCTTGATTCGTCAAGGATGAGAGGACTTCTTTCCCAGCCTGTATATTTTCCAAGTATAAGATCTCTCGACGCTGCTCGAGATGACAGATACGATGGAAATAAATAGGTTGAGATTAGGAGGGAAAACACACAAATGGAAAGAACAAACATCCCCACGAGCCCAGTGCAGCGAGCCCAGCTCGCTGCACTGGGCTTTGTCCGAGTTGACGGCCTTCGGGCCGTCGAACCTTGGAAAGCCGAAGAGGCATCCGAGGAAGATATCGTAACAGCTAATGCGAAAGCACTCGGCTGTTATGATGGCAACAACAGCCGAGTGGTCATCACGACACTCGGCTGCGAAATCTGGCTCGCCTACCACCCTGGAGGCGAATTTTGGGCAAAAATCAAGTCGATTACGGCTGAACTCTGCCCAAACGGACAGGGGGCATTTGTTCCCTGCTCCAATGGAGAGGAATTGAGCTTTGACAGTGTCATGGCTCGCCTCTCCAACCCCGACTGGCAGCCGCAATATTAGCTGCCAGTCAAACGGCTCGTCCTCGTGTAATCTGCACAAGGACGAGCCTACTTTCTTATACCTGGATCCCGGGTCCCGTTCGACTTCGCTCAGGGTCTGAGTTGTATCGAAGACAAGCCCGGGATGACGAAAGAAAAGAGTGAAGG
>VFKW01000167.1 GCA_009885355.1 Candidatus Berkelbacteria bacterium | reverse complement strand
TTATATCATTTTTTATCTGTAAAATCTAGTCTGATAAAATAGATATGAGTAATTTGAGATTATAGTTGGACTTGTACGGGGATCATTTTATCTACTCTAGTCCCGTCTCCTAGTTGGCCAGAATAATTCATTCCCCAGCAAGCCAATGTCTGATTTACTTTGAGCGCACATGAGTGAGTGTATCCAGTACCAAGAATAGTTACTAAATCTAATTGTCCTGTACTTTCAATATTTTTAACGAATACTGGCGGAGCAACCCAAATTTCACCAGAGCTATTTTTCCCGATTTGACCTTTTTCATTTCCCCCCCAGCAAACCATAGAATTATCGGATTTGAGAGCGCAAGTATGAAAGCCACCAGCAGATATAGCGGTGATATTTGAAAGATTACCAGAACTAGGCATAACATCTTTGACTACCTTTGGGTTAGTGTAATATTGATCATTATTTAAACCTAACTGGCCAAACATATTTTCTCCCCAGCAGACCACAGATTTGTCTAATTTGAGGGCACAAGTGTGAAAATTGCCTGCAGATATAGCAGTCACTGAACTTAGCTGGTCGGAACCTCCGACATTTTTGACTATTGTTGGTATTTTAATATCATTTAGACCAATGTAGTATCCAAGCGCGTTAGATTTATCTCCCCAACAAACCACGGATTCACTAGCCATAAGCGCGCAAGTATGATCTTCCCCAGCGGTAATAGCAGTCACTTGGTTTAACTGACCAGAACCTGCGACATTTACGACATCTACTGGAATTAACCGATTTGTATTACTGGTGCCGTCCCCAATTTGCCCTTTATGGTTATAACCCCAGCAAACCACAGTTTTATCAGACTTGAGAGCACAGGCGTGATATCTTCCTGCTTCAATCTGAATGACGGATGAGAGGATACCAGAAACTTCGACATTTTTTACTAGTACCGGCGTTGTACTTTGCATAGCAGTATTATCATTTCCAAGCTGGCCAAACTGATCATCTCCCCAGCAAACCACAGTTTTATCAGACTTGAGGGCACAAGTGAATGAGCCTCCTGCAGTGATTGCAGTGACTGAATTTAACTGACCAGAACCTCCTACATCTTTAACCACAACTGGGGTTAAACGACGAGTGGTAGTATTGTCACCAAGTTCACCATTATAATTATTCCCCCAACAGATAACAGTATGGTCAATTTTCAGAGCACAGGTGTGTGCGGTGCCGGCGGCGATCTGGGTGACCATTTTTGTTGGGTTAGAAATCGTACAGTTCTCTCCGGTGCATGTGATAATCGGGTCCGGGTTTGTTTCTGTTGTTGGAGGTTTTAGATATACATAACAATCACTATCGGTTATAGGACATGAATATTGATAGCACTTATCATTATTAATATCATTGGTATTACCATTTGTGAAGTATTTATTGAATGGTATGGAGCTAAGATACTGGCCATCGGTTAATATTTTTCCAGTTTTTAACCCCTCTGTAAGACATTCGATCGTTCCATCACCATTACTCAGCGGCTTTTTTTCGCCGTTATCCATGGCGTAGGATTCTATTGATTGACCTATTCCTCGGACGTCTGATTTCCATTGGACTTTTTTGGCATTACCTTTAGCAGACCTTAATCCTACCAAGCTTAGGGCTGCCAAAACGCCGATAATACTAATAACTACGAGTAATTCTATAAGAGTGAAACCAAATTTTTTTGTTTTCATGATAACCCCTCACTGATATTATTATATAATCATGCATTATGTGCAAGTTTTTACATTTTTACGTTGATAAGATTGCCGGATTCATAGCGCTTTAGACCTTTGAAGAATACCAAGTTGGCGA
>VFKW01000177.1 GCA_009885355.1 Candidatus Berkelbacteria bacterium | reverse complement strand
TTTAAACCTTATTTGAGACATATCCACCTCCCTTGTTACTATACTTATATTATACCTTATGGACAGGTTTACGACAAGTGGAAAAGTAAAGGGTTTTTCAACGGGCTCATTAATTATATTGACAAGTATTCAATTTATGTTCCAAAATATGATCCATTATCAGCATCTGATTTGCTGGTTGCTTTGTTTGGATTTTTAGTTGGTTTAAAACTTATTGATGTCACGGTTACCAACATGCAATCTTGCTATTATACTTTGCTTTCAAAAAAACTCGCTCACCGCATCAAACATGTGGATGAAATAATCGATGATAAAGATTTATATACAAATTTAGAGCCGCATGCAAAAAATGGTCACCCAAAATCGATCGAAAAAATGTATTTACCTTCGGAAAAAATTGATGAAGATTCCACAATCGATCATGGATATTCTAAGTACGCAGAATCTCAAATCGAGATCGCAAATGAAAAAATTAAACAAAGATTGATTGAAAAAAACAAACAAGAAGAAATTGAAAATGAAAAATTAGCCTTGGCACAAAAAACAAAAGAAGATGAGTTAATAAAAATTAAAGAAAAAAATGATATAGAAATTGCTAAAAAAGAATCCAAACAAAATGCTTTGCAAATACCATCCGGATTATCGATCGCTGCCAATCATACTTCAAAAAAAATCGGTCGTTTGTTTGATATTTTTAGATCGGCAACTCACAAAGTGGGAGAATATGCCAATGAGCAAAAAGAGGCATTAGTTGATAAAGAAGCGATCGAGGCTTTAGAGATGAACCCGATTCAAAAAAAGAAAACACTCCCGCCGGGGATGTCAAATCACGAAAAAGAATTCCTAAAACATCCCAGCTTCATCGGCCTAATTCGCTACAGCCTCGGCATTAAGAAAAAACCCCATAAATCCCATGAAGACTAATCTTAACAACATTCTTATTAGCGCACGATCTGGCATCTTTAGTCGTTTATGATTTAGTGCTTGTCCCGCCGCAGCGGGACCCCGCTAATCGGCGGTGGCCAGCTTACGGCCTTACTAGCTTATATCGTTTCATTTCTTCATCCTCTGTAATGCCCAGGTCAATCTCGCTTGTGTGCCAATAATTTCCTCTGGCATTTCTCTTATAATATCCAAAATCTCAATTTGTTTATAACCCAATTGCTCCAGTGCTTCGACAAGATCGCTATCTTCGCCCGCTTCTTCTGGCAAATATGAGTCAGTCCGCGAAGCCACTTTATTTTTCAATTCTACAATGATCTTCGCCGCTACCTTTTTCCCGATCCCAGAAACCGTCGTAAATAAAGTCGTGTCGCCTTTGATAATTGCCCCTTTGATTCGATCAATCGAGCCAATTGTCAAAATAGCCAATCCCATTTTGGGTCCGACCCCTGAAACTGACAACAAAATTTCATAAAATTCCATTTCTTGAGGTGAGTCGAAGCCATACAAATCATTTGAATCTTCCCGAATATGTTCATGAATATAAAATTCCACCTTATCCCCAGCTTTCCCATGAAAATTGGAATAAATTTTATATCCCACATTGTTCACATCCAAAATAAGCCACGCTTGGCTCTGATATTTAACCACCCCATTCAGATATCCAATCATATATATCCTTTCAAAAAATAAACATTATCAATGCGATTATCATATTGTTTTTCGGAAATTTTTTCAAAACCGTATGATTGATACAGTTTTTGCACGTGCTTATTCCAATTTGCCGAATTCGTCTGCACAGAAAAATTAACATCTCCGTTTAAATAGTTTAGTCCAATTTTTTTATTGAAATCCAAAAAGATTTTTAGAAATTTTTTACCAAGACCCTTGTGTTGGTAATTATGAGCAATTGAAAATCCTCCAATATAAATACTATTTATAGGGTATTGCTCATTGTTTTCCGATCCCCGTTCATAACCGATTATTATACCTACCGGTTTTTCGTTATCAAACATTATCAAACTATGAGACCATTTGCCCAGCAATTCTCTTTCGCCCTTTTTTTCCTCTAAAATTTCCGATTTACTAAATTCAACTTTAGGAATTTGATTCATCAATATTTGTAAATCATTAGAATATTTCTCAGCTTTTGCTTTGTCGAGTATTTTGATTATTAAATTATCAATTTGAGCAATCTCCATAAAAATTCCTAACTATCAACTATTTATTCTCCATTTGGGTTAATAACGCTCAGTTTACTGCGTGCGAATATCCCCCTCCAGTCGTCATTCCGGTCGGGATGGGATCCCAGAACCGGAATCCATGAAACCATATAACTGGATCCCGGACATCGGGTGCCGCCCGCTTCCGGGATGACAGCTAAAAGTATCTTTTCCCTATCTCCCTAGCTACTATCTACCATCTACTATCTACTAATAGGCATTGCCACTCTCGCCGCCCCGATCACTCCGGCTTTGGCTGCAAATTTCGACAATTTTACTGGCATATCTTTCACATAGTCCAAAAATAAATCAAAATCCTTGCTGCATCCGCCATCGATCAAAATTAATTCCGGATCAAACAAAGTAATCAAATTTTTCAATCCCACATTCAAATTCTTGCCTATTTCAGCAATTATTTTTAAATCATCTTCATTTCCAATTCTCGCCCCTTGGGCAATTTCTCGCATACTTCTTTTGTATCTTTCATAAATCGCTTTACCACCGATGAATGATTCCAAGCAACCATTGTGTCCCATATTACAATATGGTCCATCTTCATCAATAATCACATGGCCCAGCTCGCCCGCCATATCATTTCGTCCTCGAAAAATTTTATTTTCAATTATTATTGCTCCGCCAATTCCCGTTCCCCAGATCAGCATTGCGACATTTCGACATCCCTTAGCATCACCCATCCAATGCTCGCCAATCAGTGCCGCATTCGCATCCCTCTCAACCACTACTGGCAGTCCGGTTCTTTCCTCGATCAATTGTTTTATCGGTACATTTTTCAATGGAATATTTGGTGTAAATAAAATCGTCCCCGTCAAAAAATCAATCGGTCCTGGCGTGCCAATCCCAATTCCCGAAACCTCATGTCCTTCAAGGCTTTTAGAGATAAAATCCAATAGCCTAGATACAATAATTTCTTGACCATCTTCAGCTTGAGTCAAATCATCAGCTTCCGCATAAATAGTACCTTCTTCATCCAGTACTATCGATCGCATCCGCGTCCCCCCAAAATCAATCCCCAAATACTTTTTCATAATATTCCTCTATCTTATATTTTTTTGTCATCCTGAGGCACCGAAGGATCTAGGCATCAGCCGCACCCTCTTACTATCTTATTAGCTTACCAGCTGCTAACGCCGGTTCCAATGATTCAACCAATTGATTAATATTTATCGTCCCCGCGCAAAGTACGCGATCAGCCGCTCCATAATAAATTATCAGTTCGCCATCTTTTTGCACCATTCCGCATGAAAAAACTACATTATCCACAACTCCATTTTTTTCATACACTTCACTTGGTTCCAAAAATGGCTCTCTCGATCTTGCAATCACTTTACTTGGATGCTCCAGGTCGAGCAGCATCGCTCCTTGACGGTAAACATGCTGATGATCAATTCCATGATAGATCAATAACCAACCTTTATCAGTTTTTATCGGCGGCCCGCCGGCCCCAATCCTATCATTATCCCACATTCCCTCGCGCGGCTCGGCAATAATAATATTATCATCCCAACGATACCAAGTTTCTCCGCTGCAAAGACAAATATTCGGATAATCTCTGTGTAATAGTCGGATTTTATTATTGGTTCTCTCAGGAAAAAGCGCCGGATCTTTTGTGTCGAGTTCATCGATCACCACTCCGTCGCGTTCAAATGTTTTAAAATCTTTTGTTTTGGCCAGCGATACTCGTACTCGCCACGGCCTGTCCGTCGCCCAAGTCGGATGAGGGTGATTTGGCGGGTAAAGTGAGGCCGCTACATATAATAAATGATACTCGCCTTCAAAAAAAGTTATTCTAGGATCTTCGATCCCCATTGTTTCAAATTCATTATATTCTTCCGCTTTCATAATCGGTTCGTCGAACCTGGTAAAATTATATCCGTCTTTACTAGTTGCCAGTCCAAGACTGGATTTCCCATCAACACCGATCGCCCGATAAATCAATTTGATCTCGTCTCCCACCCAAACCGCCGCCGCATTCAAAACAGCCTTCGCTTCCCAAGGCTTATCCGTCGGTTCTAGTATAGGATTTTTTTCATAGCGCTTAAATAAATCTAACATAAAACTCCTCACCTTGATCATAGTGATTCAGACCCCGCCAGTCAAGTCTGACGAATATTATTCTTCGTCATTTACTATCTATTTATCTCGAGCCTGCCGAGAGACTACCTAATATCTCTTATCTGTACCCTTCTTGGTTTTTTAATTTCAGGAGCTTCCTCTTTTTGTTCTACTTTTTTCTCCGCCACCTTCACCGGTTCTTTTACAACAGGCTTATTCTTCGCCGGTTTCTTTTCACTGCCCATCTGAACTTCGATAATATGATGTCCGGTTCCGAGGTCTGGTACTAGCTTGCCATCCATCTTTTTCCCATCAGCCATGATATATTCCACTCCGGTCATCACTTTTTGGGCATTATTGATCGTAATATAATAAGTTCCGCCCCGAAACGCGCGCGTCACTTTGACTTCATCCCAATCTTTCGGAATGCATGGATCGATAATCAATCCATCCACCACCGGTCTCACTCCACAAATATAATCCAAGCAAGCCCTCCAAAACCATGATGCCGAGCCTGTTGTCCATGAAAAAGACCCTCGTCCAAATTCCGGATGTGGCGGCCCATAGACAAATTCTGAATAGACATAAGGTTCGGCTTTATAAAGTTCAGGATTTTTCCCTCTTGTCATAAATGAACTGCGACGCCAAATTTCATAAGCTTTATCGCCTCGTCCCAACATACATTCGGCCACCACCGCCCATGAAACCGGATGATTGAATATTGCCCCATTTTCTTTTGTCCCGGGAGTAAATTGTGAAATAATTCCAAAATCTTTCGACGGTTCCATATATGGAGGTGAAAACATTCTTGGTCCATATTCGGTCATCAAATTTCTCCAGACCGAATCCATCGCGATCTCTCCGCGCTTTCCATCAGATACTCCAGACATCACAGCCCAAGTCTGCGCATTGATATCAATCTTTGACTCTTTATTAATATGACTGCCGATCGGACTTTTATCGTCATGCGTCGCCCGAATATACCATTTCCCATCCCATAAATGATCATTTATCGCTTTTTTTGCACTTTCATAAGTCTGTTTATATCTTTTTGCCAGATCAAATTGTCCTTTTTTCTCAACCAAGGGGATCAATTCTTTCAAATTCCAACACAATTGATCGGCGACCATCGTCGATTCGCCTCGTCCTTCTTCGTTGCCACCATTCAAGGCGTCGTTCCAGTCTGCAGTCATGCGATGTGGAATACCGCGAGTTGATCGATGATGTAGAGTGTACTCCATTGCCTTCACAACATGCTCCAGCACGGTTCCTTCGCTAAAGTCATAATATGCCACCACTTCATCAAAAAATGCCAAATCTCCCGTTTCATTTATATACCAAATCACCGCCATTACCAGCCACATCGTGTCATCCGAATGATTGGTCACCACCCCTTTTTTGAGTAGCGCGTCCCAGTTATGCACCGTCTTGCCTTCATTAAATTGAAACCCAAGCAGCGTCAATAATCTTTTTTTACTTATATGTATATCATTTGGCATCGAGCCGATAATATGTTGACTCATATCTCGAAAACCATAAGTCGCCCCGCCGCCGACATAATAGCTATCCATCAATGACCATTGCACGGTCATCCACGACTGATATTTATTCCAATAATTAAACGAAATGTTAAAATCCGGATCCGGCGTTTTCACCGTCACTTGGCTGACGTAATTTCGCCAAAACAACAGCATTTCTTCATACGCTTTTGTCACTGCCTCATGCTTTTCATATTTTTTAATCGTATGTTTGCGGATTCCCAAGTCCTTAAATGACCACTGTTGCCTCGCTAGGTTGTAATTTTCCCTCTCTTCCGTACCCAAAACCACATCAAATGAGAATTCCTCTCCTGGTTCCAGGGTAATATTTTTTTGCAAAGCGCCGATGCTATGGTGTCCATCTCCCTTGCTTCCGGTCAATTTACCATCAATTACTGCTTTTGGTCGGCTCAGCGACCCATACATTCCTGTAAATTTTTCTTTAAAACAATCAAATCCGTCCACTTCCGTATTCATTGCTAAAAAGGCCACTTTATCCCAAGGCGCCGTCTTGATATCCGGTCGGTCCCAGCGTCTTTTGGTCGCAAAAATCGCCCCATCTTCATAGTCCATATCATTAAATAGGTCATTAAAACTGGCCTCGATTTGATTTGCCTGATTATTTGCTAGCGACCATTCCACGTAGACAAATAATGACAGATTTCGTTTTTTGCCGCTGCAATTTTTGATACTGGTCATCCATAGCTCGCAAGTGTCTTCTTGTGGCACAAAATATGTCACTTTGCCATCGATCTGGTTGGCGATGCAGTTCACTTTTGTATATCCAAGCCCATGGCGAGCTTCAAAAAATTCATATTCATGGCAAGTCGGCTGCCACCCCAGTCCCCAAATTTCCCCTGTGCCATTGTCCCTTATATAAATATAGCGACCCGGTCGATCATAGATCAATTCTTCGCCCGGTTGCTCACGCAAAATTCGATTATAGCCCGCGTCCCCCACAAATGAATATCCGCCCCCTGTTTGGGAAATGAGTGCACAATATTTGCCATTGGTAATATGATTCACCCAAGGCTTCGGCGTATCCGGCCGATTTATAATATATTCATCCCCGTTTTTAGAAAAATGCCCATAATGACTCATATTTCCCCTCCTTCGGTTCGCCGTAGCCCAAAGCGTAGGCGACCACTTTAGTAGTATAAAGTATCAAGTATATAGTATCACGTATCACAAAATAAGTAATCTATTTTCACAAAGCGGGCCCTCGCCCGCTTTGTCTGCTATATACTTAATACTAAATACTTGATACTGATTTTTGGTTTCAGCCAAAAATCTTGTTATCCCTCACCTCAATTGCCAATCTTAAACTCTCTATTTTATCAACTTTTCTTCCCGAAGCGTTTTATAACAAAGAGGCTTATCAATATCCCTGCCGCCAACGAGATAATAATTACAATCTTAATAAAAGTGTCAAAATGCTGGTATAAAAATTGGTACCGGTCCGGCTCCGGGCTAATAACGGTCTTATGAATGGTAGTTATTGTCGGCGTAACAGAAGGTATAATCTTAATAATAGCTGGCTCTAAAGTACTGTTTGTCATATTTCCCCTTATAATATTATCACGGTTTAAAAAATCGAGTTATCCCGAGCAGTGATCGCCAATCTCAAACTCTCTCTACCTTCTTTCAGAGTAACTTTTGGCTTAAAATTTGGATCTTCAATTTGTGCTAATAAATCCGCCAACACATCTTTGACTAGCTGTCGATAATATCCATCTTTTGACAATTCCACTCGTTCTTCCTCAATCACGATATCACCGGCTTCATTTTCATATTCCACCTTGATTCCCATCGGGATCCAGCCATCCACCCCGACATAACCTTTTTCAAATACAAATCTCGCACCGTTTTGCTCCATCGCCCCGGGTTTATCAAATGCGTGATAAAAAGTCGCGATCACATCATTTGGATATTCCACCACCGCCAATGTTTCCCGAGGGGAGGGGATTATCGATTTGGCTTTTGTAAAATCAGCCCCGACAATCGAGGTAAAAATATCAAAGAAATGCACTCCATGTTCTACCAGCAGGCCGCCGCTCAAATTTTGATCAAACAGCCAATGGCTGTCTGGCAAATGCCCGCTGGCATAATTTTCAAAAATCATTCGCTTTAATTTACCCAATTTTCCACTAAGAGCGATCTCCCGAGCTTTATCATAAACCCAAGTATATCTCATCACAAATCCGATCGTCGAGGCCACTTTATATTCTTCGGCCGCCGCGATCATTTTATCTGCTTCTTCCAATGACAATGCCAGTGGTTTTTCCACCAAAAATGCCTTGCCGGCCTTGGCCGCTTCCACGGCCATCTCACAATGCAAACTAGGCGGCGTCATGATCGCCACCACGTCAATATCGTCCCGCTTCAAAATCTCTTTATAATCCGTTGTAAAAAAGGGAATATTAAACTCTTTGGCAAACGCCTCGACTCCATCATTTCGAGTCCCCGCCACCGCCGCCACCTCCACATTTTCCATCGCCTGATAATTCTCCATACAAAACCGCCCAAACCCCCCATGCCCAATCATCCCAATCTTAAATTTTCTCATATTTTCTCCTTAAAATATCGTTCGAGCCTGTCGAGAACTAAAAACTTCTCAAAAATCTCGAAGAATAACTACACTATAATTTTACCACTTTCTAATAATTAAACATATCAGCATAAAAAAATCCCCACTTCAAAAAATTAAGTCCAGTTTCTTTTCTTCTGCAGAAAGTAAAAAAGGTTCTTCTCCTCATCCGTCAGGATTATATAAAGGAAAAAATAATTATCCACTTCAAAAACTTAAGTCAACCCGAAGGGCGGCCTATGCCGTTTTAATTTTTTAGAAAGGAGAATTATTTTTTCTCCTTAAGAGCGTGGCGGG
>VFKW01000184.1 GCA_009885355.1 Candidatus Berkelbacteria bacterium | reverse complement strand
TTTAAACCTTATTTGAGACATATCCACCTCCCTTGTTACTATACTTATATTATACCTTATGGACAGGTTTACGACAAGTGGAAAAGTAAAGGGTTTTTCAACGGGCTCTTTTGGATGATTGTCAAAAGTGATACAATTTGTGGTATAATAGTAAATAAGTAATTATAACAAATAAAAGGAGGGAAAATGGACGAACCAATTGAAAAAAATGAACCTATAAATAATCCATCTGAGGAGTATTTAACATCAAATACCAGTCCTGTATCCGAGCACACAGCTCCCGCTATTGAGCATGAAAACACCCCTACCCCCGCAAATGAAGCCAGTTTTTATAAATCAAATATTATTGACGTTGAGGAACCTAGTCCAAAAAAAGAAAATATATTTGCAAAAATATTACAATCCATCCTCGCTTTTACTAAAAATCAAAAAGCATTAAAAATTACACTCTTAGTTATTCTCGTGCTTTTTTTATCATCCGGTGCAGTTTTAGGATATTCAGTCGTTAAAAAAAATAATGTCCTAAAAGAAAAAGAGGCTCTTATCGAAACAAAAACCACTGAAAATCAAAGCCAAGCAAAAACAATCAAGAAATTACGAGCTGATTTAACAGCCGCTTTGATCACTCCGACTCCAGCCCCGGTAGCACCGGTCGTAACTCCGATTCCTACCCCTCGTACGACAACTCCACTTAGAAGAACAGTTGTACCAACAGCTGTCCAAGAAGAAGTAATTGCCCCCCCAGCACCACCACAATAGATTTAGTATATAAAAAACAGCCCTCGGATTTCATCCGGGGGCTTTTCGTTTGTTTCAAAGTTCAACAAATTATCTTTTTTGCTTGCGCCAGGCAAATCCAAGCATCGAAACCCCACCCATCAGTGTGATCAAGCTGGGAGGCTCCGGTACTGGCTCCATCAAAAAGTATGCATTTACACCGTTTATAGTTCCGCTCCCCAATATTTGACCGCGGTCATTATTTTTTAACGCTACGTTTAGCACCCAACCGCTCGTTGGATCAATCATTGTATTCAGATCGACAGCGGTCGCTGTCGAATCCCAGATCAGTGCCTTGTGTACTCGTCCGGATAAATAATCACCCTCGCTGTAGCCGACAATTTCTCCGCTATTATTGAGCGACATCGCGCCAACAATCGGACAATTCCCAAATCCAGCCAGTGCCTGGTAGCCATTTGTAACATCCCAGGTAAAGCTTTCAAGATTCGAGCCGATAAATGTATTGACCAGCGCCAAGCCATTATCGTTAATATCCACGCCCCACGCATTTTGCGAATCAAGTGGAGATCCCAAATTTGTCGCATTCCCAGATAGATCCCAGAGTGCCACACATTTACCCATTTCAGATCCGTAAACTGAGCCGATCATTTGACCATTATCATTTACAGCGGTTGCATCAGTGTAGTCGCCGCCAAGGCGACCCAGATCATGAGCTACAAGATTATTCGAGTCCCACCAAGCTGCGTTCCAGTGGTTCGGTGGATTACTCGCCGTCAATGAATACCCCACCACGATGCCATTATTATTTACATCGTTCAATGTGGAAAAGGGGATACTCCCAATCAGGTGACTCGGTCGCGAAAAATTAGTTGAGGTCGAGGATTTCCAAATTATCGACTCCTCACCACTCCCTTTTCCTCCAACCACCGTTCCGTCATTGTTCACGCCTCTGGCCAAAAATGTGCCGCCAGTCCATGGACTTTTTTCACCTGAAACTGTCATTTGCCCATTATCCCAGACAAACAAGCTAGTGGGCGAAGAGAAACTTCCTCTCGTCCCAGCCACTTTTCCGTCATCGCTCAAGGCTGTTGCCTTATCGCCAGTCCCTCCGATTTGTCTGATGCTATATCGCACTTCCGCCCGAGCGGCCGAAGCAACGATCATCATCATTGTTAATACTGCAAGCAGTTTTCTCAACTGCACACCTCCTTGTCAACGGTTTAAATTTCCCCTTGGGATGCCGTCAACTTCCTAATTGCCACTCTACCTGAAAAAGATCAAAAGTTCAAGAAAATATATTTGAACTTGCAATTAATATTAAACATTATATAATCATAAAAACCGATCTTTAAAAAGGAGGGTCAATCCCAGGTGAAACATCTACTTTCCATAAAACAGTTTAACCGAACAGCCCTAGAAGAACTATTCAAAAACGCAGACTATCTCAAAACTCCCAATCCCGACCTGCATGCTCATTTTCGCGCCGCCGCGCTTTTCTATGAGCCAAGCACCAGAACACGTTTTTCTTTCGAATCGGCAGCTCAAGATTTGGGCATGAGTGTCATTTCCACGGAAAATGCCTCACTATTTTCTTAAGCAGCCAAAGGTGAAACCATCGAAGATACGGTCCGTGTTCTCGGCTGCTATTGCGATGTTATCATCATCCGTCACCCAGTGACCGGCACAGTCGGCCGCGCCGCAGAAGTATCCCCCGTACCCATCATCAACGCCGGAGACGGCTCTGGCGAACACCCAACCCAAGCATTACTCGATCTCTATACGCTGAGATCCGAGCTTTGTCAAATCGACAATCTCCATGTGGCTATGGTTGGAGATCTCCGCTATGGCCGCACAGTTCACTCACTTTCTCGCGCTCTTTCATTGTTCGATAATGTCACTCAGACATTTATCTCACCCGACACACTACGCATGCCGGATGACGTCCTGAAAGATCTCGACGAATCAAAGGTAAAATACAATTGCCTTAGCGACTATGACGACATTCTTCCGGAAATCGACGTTCTCTATGTCACACGTATCCAAAAAGAACGTATCGACGATCCGGCAGAATACGAGCGTCTCGCAAATATCTACCAGATAACACCGGACACTCTGTCCAAAATGTCCACTCAGGCCAGGATTTTACATCCGCTTCCACGTGTAAACGAGATCACGCCTGAAGTAGACAAAGACCCCCGCGCAGCCTATTTCCGCCAAGCTCACAACGGACTTTTCGTTCGCCGCGCAATTCTCAATTGGATACTTTCAAATTAATTATCTTCACGACCGCTCACGCGGTCTTTTTTTTAATTTAAAATAGCAGGCCGCGAGGCCTGCTATTTTAATTTTCCTTTTTTGAGTTTTTAGACAAATGTCAGTGCTATTCCTTTGCTGTTTCCTCGTCCGGTTCGTCCAATTCGGTGGATATAATCATCATATGTCTGAGGAATTGTGTAGTTGATCACATGAGAAATATCTTTAATGTCGAGTCCTCTGGCTGCGACGTCAGTCGCCACCAAAATGGTCACTTCATTATTTTTGAATTGCATCAACGCTCTTTGTCTTTGCCCCTGGCGTTTATCGCCATGGATTGACTCGGCTTTATGTCCGCCGTTGACCAAATTGTTTGTCAATTTTTCAACATCTCTTTTGGTTTCGCTAAAGATCAAAACTTTCTTAAAGTTATCACCCGATAATATATTATTTAGTTTCTCAAATTTATCCCCATCGCTGACTCGTACGATATCTTGATCGACATTATGGGCGGTCTGTCCGGCATTGATCGAGACAGTTATTGGATATTGTAAAAATTCTTCAGTCAATGTTCGAATTTTTGGCGGCATTGTTGCAGAAAAGAACAATGATTGTCGAACTTTCGGGAATTGTCCCAATATATCGCGGATTTCATTGATAAAACCCATATCGAGCATTCGATCGACTTCGTCCAGTACGATATTTTGGAATTGACTGTAGTCTATCAAATTGCGTTTGTGCAAATCTTGCAATCTTCCCGGTGTCCCAATCACAAATTGTGGTTGGCGTCTCAGGTTGGTGATTTGCTTAAAGATTGGCATTCCGCCGACACATAGGGCTGAGAAAATTCTCATTCCAAATGAAAAGGAATGAAATTCATTTGCGATCTGCATTGCCAGTTCTCGTGTTGGCGCGATGATCAAAACTTTTTGAGTTGGATCTTCGTGTGCTTTATTGATCATGGGCAATAGAAAAGCCCCTGTTTTGCCTGTTCCAGTCGAAGCCAAACCGATCAGATCCCGTCCTTCCATAATTGGGCCGATTGCTTGATCCTGGATCGGAGTTGGAGTCGTATAATTTTTTACCCCTAGATTTTTCTCGAGTTGTGGTACAAATCCAAAATCAGAAAATGCATTAGTGACCTCAACAGCTTTGACTGCCGGCATATCGACTGCTTTTTTGATAAATCTGGAAATATCAATATTTTCCCCGGCTTTACGCTGGGAATTTCCTCTTCGCCCAAATGAATTATTGGACGAATAATAAGATGGCTTGCCTTGAGTTGGCGCCGCCGTGCGGGTTCTCTGCCTAAAATTAGATTTAGGCTGTACATTACTATACATAGTTTTTTCTTTCCTTGTGTTTTTAAAAACACACAAAAAATAATTAATTCATTATGATGCCTATAATGCCTATACATATATGTCAGCAAAGCCGACTGCTCATAACAAAGTCGCTCATATGATCTGCGCCAAATGCGCAAAATCGAGCTTACTTGAATGGATGCATTGCTGTATAGAACATCGAAATAAAATTAATTATTAGTCGGAAATCCATAGAACAATATACCACGTCAATAAATTTTATCATGTTTTAAACTAAAAGTCAACCCCTAACCAAGTCAAAGTCAAAAATACTAATTAAATTATCAAAAAATAGGTTATAATTATGTCATGGGAAGCAATATTGTCGTTAACGATAAAATGCAAAAAAACTATCGCTATCAATTAACCGAGCCAATCGGTAAAAATTTTGATCCTGAATTCCATCCCGAATTAAGCCCCGGCCAAATGTTGTCGCTCGGCATCTTTGGCGGTAAATACATGACTGATTGTCAATCTGAATTCCCTAAAAGTTGGTTTAAAAATGCCAAATTATCCCTCGTAAAGCATGATCCAAATTTAAATTATTTTAAAGTAAATGCCAGCTTGCCGCTCAAAGTCTGGCAGCAAAAAGGCTGGATTTTTCCCGAAGATCCCCGTGGCTGGTTTCAGTGGTATTGTCGTTATTATCTTGGCCGCCGAATACCTGAAATTGACAAGATCCAAGTTAAACGATGGAAAGCGATCAGACGTCATATTTCCCAAGTTCAAAAAAACTGCTTTCCTTTTGATCTTAATTGCCGCCCCAAGCAGCGCCAGGCCCTGTTGCATTGGGCTTATGACTCAAGAAAGATCTGAAGAGTATCGATTGCTTTGTCTTTCATTTACAAGTATTCTAATAATATAATAAGAAAGAGAAAATGCATTTCAATTTTTTAAATAGTTTAAATATCCTATTTTTAGCCTTATTCGCGGGGATGGCAACTTTCATGGGTGTTTTTATTGGTAAAAAATCTTCTAGTTCGCCTTCCGGGATTGCTTTTGGTACCAGTTTTGCTGCTATCATAATGGTTTTTATTTCTATTTTTGAGCTAATACCAAGCGCCTATCATCATCAAGGGAATGTCACTATTTTCTGGCTTTTAGTTGGTTTTGTTATTATTTGGTTTATCAATAAATTATTGCCCCATACTCATTTTTTAAAAGAAGCTGAAAATGGCGACCACCAAAGCTTGTCGAGATTATCTTATCTACTTGCCATCGGTCTTATTTTGCATGATTTTCCAGAGGGTTTTGTTATCCCAAGTTCTTTCCAGTCGTCTTATTCTCTCGGTATCATCCTGATTATTGCTACTTTTATTCACAACGTTCCCGAAGGCTATGTCATGACCGTCGCTTCAAAATCACATAGTGGGAAAGCCAATTTTTACAAATTTGCTCTTTATTCGACCATTGCTACTTTATTAGGATCGCTGATTGGTGTATTATTTCTTTCTAGATTCTCCTATTTAGGGCCTATTTTTCTATCTATTGCTGCCGGTGCTATGCTTTTCATTTCTATCCATGAACTAATTCCGGCAAGTCTCAAGATAGAGAATAAATTCATTCTCGCATTTGGCGCCTTTTCAGCAGCCATATTATTTTGGCTTTCCACTTTAATTGTCTAAACCTGGCAAGTCGAAGATTCTTCTTTTCCCAGGCCGTTCTGTTAAAATATAAGTGAAGGAAAAAATATGAAAAAAGAGATCAAAAACGACCCGATTCAAAAATTCAACTATAAAAAATTGGCTCTCATCCTAGCTGGTATAATAGTGGTTATTATTTTCATGATTCTTATCCGTGGCAATGAAGATAATTGGGAGAGTGACGGCCAGGGCGGCTGGATCAAGCATGGCAACCCCAGTTCGCCTCCGCCTGACGGCATTAATGATTTCGTCACTTGTGCCAAAAAATATCCGGTTTTAGAAAGTTATCCGGCCGAGTGTAAAACTCCTGACGGTAGAAGTTTTGCCCAAGTCTTGAGTGAAAAAGAAAAACAAGATTTAGTTTTACCAACATATTAATAATAAGATATAGATCGTTGAAAAACCTAATTAAATAGGTTAAATATTATGAATATTGTTCGAGCCCTGCCTACCGGCAGGCAGGTTGTCGAGAACTGTGTGGTATATACTTCTCGACTCTCCGCCAGCCGACGGATCGCTCGAAGAGTATTTCGGTTTTCAACAATTATTTGAAAGGATATTATGAAATTAAAAACTCAAATATTAAATATTTTACTGATCATAATTGCATTTATAGAAAGTATTTCAGTCTATCATAAACTTCCAAATCAAATCGCCTCTCACTGGAACCTGCAAGGACAGGTCGATGGTTATTCTGGAAAATTTAGTGGTGCTTTTTTTGTACCGATTCTGATGCTCGGCCTCTATATATTATTTATTATAATGCCAAAAATTGACCCAAAAAAGAATATTTCCAAGTTTATGGATATTTACAATTTATTTATCACTATTTTCTTGATTTATATGATCTATATTCATACTCTAACCTTGGTATTTAGTCTTGGACATACATTTGATTTCACCCGCGCTATCATGCCAGGCTTCGCCTTATTATTTTATTTCATCGGCTGGATGTTGCCCAAAACAAAACAAAATTGGTTTATGGGCATTCGTACGCCTTGGACTTTATCAAATGATCAAGTCTGGACTAAAACTCACATTCTTGGCGGAAAATTATTCAAAATTTGCGCGATCCTTGCACTTTTAGGCATGATTTCCTCCAAATACTCATTTTATCTTATTATTATCCCAGCGATTTTCTGCTCAATTTATACCGTCATTTATTCCTATTTAGAGTATAAAAAAATTATAAAATAATTATCAATGCCGTTGAAATACCCCCGTATATGTCATTCCAGCCCCCTGAAGGTGACCCTCGGCTTAGGTTGGGATCCAGGCCCGTCAGGATCATTATTCTTTCCCAGTCGTCAGCCGCACCCCCTAGCCCCCAACTACCAACTACTAGCTACTATAGTCCTCGCCTCTTATTATTTTACCGTACTTAGAAATTTTTTAATTATCTCCGCTGGGATTGCAAATCCGATATTTTGTCCTTGGGTCGAAACCGCTGTGTTAATCCCAATCACTTGCCCTGACATATTAATCAATGGGCCGCCCGAATTTCCCGGGTTTATCGCCGCGTCAGTCTGGATAATATTATCCAATTTTTCTACATATCCTTGATAAGCCGACCCAGTCGTAATTCCTCGTCCTAACCCTGAAATAATTCCCGATGTGACTGAATTCGTAAATTCACCCAGTGGTGTGCCTATCGCCACCACCGACTGCCCTAGTGCTAGATTATCCGAGTTTCCCAAATTTATCGGTGTCAAACCTTTTGCATCAATTCGAAGCAACGCCAGATCATTTGACGGATCAGTCGAAACTTTTTTTACCGGATATTCTTTTTTATCATTTGTAATCACTATATAAGTAGCATTATCCAGCGATACCACATGTTTATTAGTCATGATCAATCCGTCTGCCCCTACCACAAAACCGCTGCCGATATTTTGTTCATTTGTTTGTGTTTTTGGCACTCTCTTAATCCCGCCCCAAGGGTTCATCGGATCATATTGAAATGAATAAGTCGTGTTCTCTTGAGAGGCTTTGATTGTCACCACCGACGGCAGGGAAGCCGCCGTCACTTCTTGGATCGACGAATTCCCCGGCATGATATTCGCCGCCGCATTTATCGCCCCGGTTATTTTTGTTGGCGTATTTTTCAAAATCTCTGGCCCGAAAAATGCTCCCGCCCCAAAAGCAACGATGATCGCCAGCAAGGAAATGAAATTATATTTGATAATTTTTATTATTTTTAGATCGATGTTCATATTGCCTCCAAGATTATTTTATCTAAATAAAATATAACTCGCAATCCTTAAAATTTGCTGAGTATTTTATTTATTAAAAATTATCGTATTTTCTAGTATGATAAAAATAATTATATATCTAATCAACCATAAAACTATTTCTGATGTTTATCTTTTTCAATTTTTATATAACAATCATGAATCTTATAATAATCAGGAAATGCATTATAATACAAATTTAATCACTAGCTCTACCGCTGCCACAAGGATCAATATAACGATAATCGCTAAAACAGTTTTATTTATCTTGAGGGTTATATAGCTTTGTCTTTCAATATCATTGTTAATTTGATCATCTGAAATCAATTGATTTTCTTTTGTCATGTCAACGCCGTCAATTTCCATTTTTTGTTCATCTACAATTGGTTTCTCATCTGGCAAGACCGGCTTTTGTGGCTCGTCTTTTTTAGCTTCTTCCGGCTTAACACCAGTTGATTTTTCTTTTTTTCGAAATAAGAAAAACCCTTTTTTCTTCTCTTTTTTCTCAGTTTCTGGTGCTACAGCCGGTTTTTCTTCAGGCTTGACTTCAGGCTTAGTTGGTGCCGGCGGATCTACTTTTACCGGCTCTGGTGCAGATGTCGGTGTCGGTGTCGGCGCTGGTACAGGAGCTGGTGCTGATGCTGATGCTGATGCGGGCGTATCATTTAGTTTTTCTTCTGGAATTGCGGGGGAAGCTTCGGTTTTGACAAATTCAGCTGCCGCAGCAGGAACAGGAGCCGCTGTTATAGTAGGAGCACCCTCGGGTTTACTCCCTACTGTGACGTCAACATTCTCACCATTTTTCAAAGCCTCGACATCAACACCTTGAGCTTTCAAATCTTCCATCAATTTTTTTGCCATCTCATCATCTTTTGAGTTCGCCGGTCCTGGACTAGCGCTTGTATCTTCAGCCATTTTGCCCCCCGAGGTATTTATTTAATAATCCAATAAAATCAATATTATTCAATTGTGCCTTATCTATAAAATCACGTGCTCCCATTTCTTTGGCTTTAGCAATCTTTGCCTCGTCTGCATGTGAGCTAATAATGACAACTGGAATATTTTTTAAATCCGGATCATTATGAATTTCTTTTAAAACTTCAAAACCATCTTTTTTTGGCATCACAATATCCAGTAAAATCAAATCCGGTTTAATCACTCTTATTTTACACAAAGCTTCATCTCCATCAGCAGCCTCAAGTACGCCAACGTTTTCCAAAAGCTCAATCTGTTTTCTATATAATTCTCTGATAAATAACTGATCATCTACAATTAAGATTTTTTTCATATCTTCCTCCAAATTAATTTTATCACATTATAGTTTTAATTTATAGCCACTCCTTGATTTTAATTATTCCAACTGATATCTTCATTATATAACTCACCTTACGCACTATGAATCAATAATTACAATAAATTAATACTCCTAAATCTGTCATCCTGAGACCTCAGTCGAAGGATCTAGATATCAGTCGCACCCGTTTCACTAGATTCTTCACCTGCTGGTTCAGAATGACAAACCTGTTATTTGGCATTGTGCGTAAGGTGAATTATATAAGTAATAAGAAGGGGATGCCATGACAAAAATTTCAGAGCTTATTGATGAAGAATTAGTAGCCCCAGTCCTTCCAAAACCAAAAAATCTTCAAGAATTATTAGAGCAAATGGCGATCATCAGCGAGGCCATCGGCAGATGTGAAAAAATTCTCCAGCATTTAGCCATCAGCGGTTTTAATGATGATATGGAAGAGTACGTCTCTCAGCATATCCGCCTCATCGGCATGAAAAACCAGCTTTACAAAAAATACAAACGAATGGAAAGTAAAAATAATTCTAAGTTTATAAGAAAAAAGTCTCCAAAAAAGAATCTCAAACTCACCTCAAAAATCCGAAAATTCCTAAACCTCGATTATAAATAGAGCCCATCGAGAAATATATATTGTACTATTCTATCCCAGGCGTCAGCCGCACCCCCTAACCCCTATCTACCATCTACCATCTACCAACTACTATTTGTCATCCCTCCCCCGAAGCGGCCACTTAGTGTCTCGAATAATAATTAAGTTTTCCAGTAGCCTCATATAAATAAATTCTCCATTTTCAGCGACCGCTGAAAATGGAGAATTAAATATGGGCGCATGCCCATTATTCCAATCCTTGTCATCCTAGCCCCCCAAGACTAAGTCTCCCCATAGGGGAAGGGGAGCCCTTGGCTAAGGCTGGGATCCAGCCCCCGTCAGGATCATTATTCCTTATTCTTTATTCATTATTCTGTCGCGCTAGCGCCCTAGCGCTTCCCCGACGCCGACTGATTCTTCTCAATATCCTTCCCGCCTGGCAATTTAAATGAGACCAAAAAGCCTAAAAATGTGAAAATAATTGCATACATCAAGGCCATTCGATTGGCATCAGTCGTCGCTTTATGACTAATTTTTGTGATTTCAGTTGTGATAGCTGGCGGTGTATTTTTGGAAATTTTCGCCCCGCCGCCGAACTCTACTCGCGAGGATTGACTGGCAATCGCCTGGGAAATCTGTACTTTGGCTTGCTGTGGGATCACTTGGCTTTCTTTGATGCCATTGGCCATATTAGTCGATAAAGCTGTCAGCAAAGCCGCCCCGATAATTGCCGATCCTAGTGTCGAGCCCAGCTGTCTAAACGTATTATTCACTCCCGAAGCCTCTCCTGCTTCCTCCACCGAAACCGCCGACAGCGACATATTGCTGATCTGTGCCATCATCAATCCCATTCCCAGTCCATACAATATCATCCCAGGCACAAAGTCGCGCGCCACAGCATCAACGGTCAATGCGTTTCGTAAAACAAGTCCTGAAATAACTGAGATCAATAACCCAGCCTGAATCATCCGTTTTGGCGATACTTTTTTACTAAACATAACCGATAGGGGAGCCACAAAAAATGAAGTGATCGACATCGGCAAAAAAGCCAATCCTGTATGATAAGCATCAAATCCGCGTACGGCCTGAAAAAATACCGGAAAAGAAAAAATTATTCCTGCTTGGCCGATCGCCATCACCGCCGTTGTTACTAGCGACGACGTAAACTGGCTATTCTTAAATAATGTCATTGAAACCAGCGGTGTATTTTCGCCTTTGGCCACTTTCAATTCCCACCAGATAAATAGCACTAAAAGTATTAACCCTATAAAAATACTAAATGGTACGATTGAAAAACTTCCAAAATCCAAGGCGTGTCCGCCAATAGAAAAAATCTCTTTTGCTTTCCACCAGCCATATTTTGAAGATTCGATAATCCCAAAAACCAAAGACAACATTCCAAGTGAAGATAAAACAACCCCGAAAACATCCAAAGAAGGTTTTTCTTCTTT
>VFKW01000151.1 GCA_009885355.1 Candidatus Berkelbacteria bacterium | reverse complement strand
TTAGCCAAATACCGCGCCGGCAAACTTTAATAGTAGATAGTAGTTGGTAGTCAGTAGCTAGCATTTATAGTCAATTTTAACATTTAACATTAAATATCTTAATTTTGTTTTAAATTTTAAATTTTAAATTTTTCAGTTTTCTCCCTGCTCCCAACTCCGAACTCCTAGCTACTAGGCCGGCGGCGCCCTTGCTTTTTATGGTTTAATCCTCTAGTATAAAGTGGTAACAACCCCACGTAAATCACAAAGAGGTCATATGTTAAATGGCTTGATGGGTTTATTTTCCCATGATATCGGAATCGATCTTGGAACTGCCAACACTTTGGTTTACGTTAGAGGCCAGGGGATTATTATCAATGAACCATCAGTTGTTGCTATAAATAAAAAAACAAAGCAAATTTTAGCTATTGGAGACGATGCCAGGCGGATGGTCGGACGCACGCCTGCTAATATTGTCGCCATTCGCCCGCTTGTTGACGGCGTTATTAGTGATTTTGAAGTCACCGAACAAATGCTCAAATATTTTATCACCAAAGTTCATAAAGAAAAATTTACTCTTATTCCCAGGCCGCGGGTCGTTATCGGCATTCCCTATGGTGTCACTGAAGTAGAGCGAAGAGCGGTAGAAGAAGCCGCTATCAACTCCGGCGCTCGGGAAGTCTATCTTATCGAAGAGCCTGTTGCAGCCGCCATCGGTGCCAGATTACCGATTCAGGACGCTTCCGGCAATATGATCGTTGACATCGGCGGCGGCACTACTGAAGTCGCTGTGATTTCTCTTGGTGGCATCGTCACCAGTCGATCCATTCGTGTTGCCGGCGACGAAATGAACGAAGATATTATCAATTACGCCCGCTCTCAGTTCAATCTTTTACTCGGACCCAGAACTGCCGAGGAAATCAAGATTTCCATCGGCTCAGCATTTCCGATGAATGAGCGTGCTGAAGCTCCGATGCGCGGACGCGATCTCGTCAGTGGATTGCCAAGGGAAATTATCGTCAATGATGAACAAATTAGAAAAGCGATCACAAAATCGGTCGCCATATTAGTCGATTCAATTCGCGCCACTATCGAAGAAACTCCGCCCGAGCTTGTCGCCGATATCATGGATCGTGGTATTGTTTTAGCTGGCGGCGGCGCTTTATTAAAAGGTCTTGATCTGCTTATTTCTCAATCCACCGGCACGGCCGTTCATATTGCTGATGATCCTCTCACCTGTGTCGCCCGCGGCACCGGCATTGTCCTAGAAGATATCGAAAATCTCAAAGCCGTCCTCCTCCCCACCGAATTCACCCGCTAAAAATCAGCCCTGCCAAATTGTCACCCCGACCCCATATAATAACTAATACTGCGGTCGCGCCTCCCCAACTCCCAGCTACTAACTACCCACTACTAATTACCAGTCTGGAGTTCCATGTCTAAATATCGTTTTATAATTATTTTAATCGCCATCATTCTTGCCGGCATCATCGCCAATCCGTTTGGGTTGCTAAAACCGATCAAAAATTATACTTATGTTCTATTTTCTCCGATCACCAGCGGCATTAACCATGCTACCCAAGGTACTCAAGTATTTTTTCATACTCTCTTTTCTCTTGGCAACATATTAAAAGAAAATACCAATCTGAAGGATGAAAATAACAAGCTCCAAGCCGACAAAATCAAGGCCAAAGAAACCGAGAGAGAAAATTCTATTTTAAAAGAAGAGTTAAAATTTTCCAAATCGACTCAACTCCAACTCATTTCTTCAAATATCATCGCCAAAAGTCCGAGCGGTCTTATCGACTCAGTTATTATCAATAAAGGCTCAAAAGACGGCATTAGAGAAAATCAGGCAGTTGTTTCTCAAGGATTTTTGATCGGTCGCACAAAATCAGTTAGCAAAAATACCGCCGAGGTTGTTCTTATTACTTCCACTGCCTCAAAAATCCCAACCTCCCTGCAAGATTCTCGTGGAACCGGCATTATGCAAGGCGGCCTCAAAGGCTTGATTATGGACGATATTCAACTCGATGTAATTCCAAAAAAAGGCGAGGCAGTTCTCACATCCGATATTGGTCACATCCTCCCAAGCGGCATCCCAATCGGCCAAGTCAAAGAAATTAATTATTCCCCAACTGACATCTCTCGCTCAGTTTCGATCAAATCCCCGATATCTTTTTCCCATCTTGAAATGGTTTTTGTGGTAAAATGAGAATAAATTTATATGAAAAACTGGCGTAAAATAATTCTTATCCTCATCGTTATCCTCCTGCAGGTAAGTTTAGTCCCAAGCCTTCGATTTTTTAATTCCCTACCAAACCTCCCGCTAATTTTTCTGTTTATTTATCTTATTAAAAATGATGATTATACTGCTCTGTGGTGGGTTGCTTTTGGCGGTCTTTTGATGGACATCTTTTCAACTCAATTTTTTGGTTATTTTAGTCTTCAGTTTCTTTTCATCTTTTTATTCTATCGTTCAGTAGTCCGGCCGCTTTTGCATGATCCAGAGCCGCCAGTCATCTTTGTTATTTTTTTAGTTTTCCATTTTCTCATTTTTATTCTCGATGGCCTGCTCGATCATTTCAACCCGCTTTCTCAATCGATATATATTGTGGTCTATCAATCTGTTATAGCCCTCGTTTTTTACCTTATTTTTACCAGACTTTCCAAATCTAATAGGTTATTATTAAAAATATGAAAAAGAATATATTTGAAAATTATCATCATTTAGGCGCGCTTAGCGATGAAGGAGAATATGAAGTTTCTCCAGAATTAATTGAGCACAAAGACGTCTTGGAAGCAAATGCCGAAGATCGGCCATTTTTCCGCTATTTTTATATTATCAGTATAATTTTTTCTGTTTTATTGTTTTTTAAATTAGTTAATATTCAGATAACTAATGGCTACAAAAATCGTGTATCAGCCGACGGCAACCGTATCCGCCCCAGGCAAATTGAGCCATCCCGTGGTTCAATTTCTGATAGTCAAGGTACTCCCTTGGTCAACAATATTCTCTCGTATCGTCTCGATATTTATCCAGCCGACCTGCCAAAGAAAAAGGATGATAGACTGAAATTATATACCAAAGTTTCGCCTATCATTGGAATTTCCGTCGATGATATTATAAAAGCCGTCAATCGGCAAGGAGTCGCTTCCCTCAATGGCGCTAGCCTAAAAGAAAACATTGATCGTGATACCGCTTTGGCTTGGGAAAGTCAGCTCAATGATTATCCCAGTTTCCAAGTCGCCAAAGAAACAAAGCGTATTTACAGTCCCATTCCTGGCTTATCTCATATTCTGGGCTATATTGGCAAAATCTCCGAAAAAGATCTCGAGCTAAATAAGATCGGTTACACTTCGATTAGTAAAACTGGCAAAAATGGTCTTGAAAAATATTATGAATCAACTCTTCGAGGCAAACCTGGCCAAGAAGAGCTCGAAGTCGATTCCCAAGGCCGTGTTCAACGCACTCTTTCCACCAATCCGGCTATCCCTGGAAATAATCTAGTTTTAAGTGTTGATTCTCGACTTCAAAATGCCGCGGTTGCTGCCCTCCAGCAAACATTTGTGGAAAATAAAGCCGAAAAAGGCGTGGCCCTAGCCATGAATGCCAAAGACGGCTCCATTCTTGCTTATGCCAGTTTGCCCGCTTATGATAATAATCTTTTTGCCCGCGGCATCACACAAGGTGAATATAACACCCTTCTTCAAGATAAAAATAAGCCATTACTGGATCGCATATCAACCGGTACCTATCCGTCTGGCTCAGTCATCAAACCGATTGTCGCCGTCGCCGGCTTACAAGAAGGCACAATTACTCCCTCAACCAAGCTCGATACCTCTGCCGGCGCCATCAAAATTGGTCAATGGGTTTTCCCTGACTGGAAAGTCCATGGCATCGCCGATGTCCGCCAGGCACTCGCCGAATCAAACGACATTTTCTTTTATGCTCTCGGCGGTGGTTATCAGAACATTAAAGGTCTAGGCGTCGATCGACTTGGTGATTGGTATAAAAAATTTGGTTTTGGTTCACCAACTGGCATCGATCTTCCCAGCGAATCATCCGGTCTTGTGCCAAATGACGCTTGGAAAAGAAAAACTCAAAAAGAACCGTGGTACATCGGCGATACTTATCATTATTCCATCGGTCAGGGATATTTTCTCTGCACTCCATTGCAAATGGCCGTTGCCACAGCTGCTGTTGCTAATAATGGCGAAATTTTAAAACCCCATCTTCTTTCGCGCATCGTTGATAGCAGTGGCAATATTTTACAAAAGATTGAACGCGAAGTTATTAATTCAAATATTGCCGATAAAAATAATCTTCAAGTCGCAAGAGAAGGCATGCGGCAAGCTGTTACTTCCGGCTCGGCATTTAAAGTTCGCGACCTTCCCTTTACTGTCGCCGCCAAGACTGGAACTGCTCAATTTGGAGACAATACTTTTTCTCATGCTTGGTTTACTGCTTTTGCTCCCTATGAAAATCCCGAGATTGTCGTCGTCGTTATGATTGAAAGCGGCGGACAAGGTTCTACGACCTCTGCTCCGGTTGCCAAATCGATTCTCGAGACATATTTTGCAAATAAAAAATAAATATACTATAGTTAAAAATCCAAATTAAATCTTCAAAATCAGAATCATTTCATAATAGATAATAATTCTTTACCTATTATTATTTTGTATAATTTTTTTAAGGTCGATGACAATTAATCTATTTCCTTCGAAAAAGGCGCACGCTCCGCGCCTTTTTCATATATTTAGTAAAATACTATCCTGCCAATTCGCATTGAGCCAAGGTATTCAACTTTTCCGTTTCATTTTTTTTAAATACTTCCCATGCTTTTTTATACTCTTTATTATCCAATCTGCGGCAAGCCAATTCAAATTTCTCAAATCCCAAAGTATTCTCAACCAAAGATACAAAATTTTCCTCATCTCCCATAAATGCCTCGTCTATTGCCTGCTCGCCAAAGATATTAATCAATTTTTTCACAAAATTATATTCATTGATATATGTGTCAGAGACCCTCTTGGATAAATTATTGCATATATATTGTACATAACCTTCATTTAATGCCTGAAATCGTGTAAATGAAGCTCCTCGATGAAAAATTTGGCGTTTCAGCCCCGAATATAAAACAATTTTATGCTTGGTTTTTTTCATACTATGATTGCCAATCGCGTGAATAAATTCATGTACCAGAACTTCCTCAGCTAGACTATCAGGCATTTTCACCAAAATATTTATATTTAAAAAAACAATATGCTCGTTCGGATCATAAAATGCCACTGTTTTATGAATTAATTTCTGATATTCCCGCCCAAAATTATCAAGACGTTTGTTCCGTTTGCTGATCGTATTTATCCCAACATCGTGAAGCTTGCAAATCGCCTCATTTGACAAATCTCGCCTTAAAATAGTCTTCCTGGCTCGGTCGATCAAGTTGCACAATTTTTTATCCATCGTCTTTCTCCCAATTTTACGTATTGCTGAAATTTTATCATCTTCTACAAAACTGTCAAGCAACATGCAGGGGCTTGTATAGGGAGAAAAAAGACATTTTTTGTAACATATCACAAATTATAGCGTACATAAATTCAATTATTATACACATTACCCCAATGCATATATACCATAAAAAGAAGATAATTGTAACATCATATAGTTGATAAATAGTTATTTACTAAAAAAGGATACGAAAACCAGCCGAAAAAAAGTGCCCTGGATTTGGAATTCACATTTAGTTCAATAAGTATTGACAATAGTCAAAAAATGCTGTATAATAAGCCTGAATTTTGAATTGTGCAATTTGCACAAATTTAAGATCTAATTATAAGGGGAACAATATGGATAAAATCTTAGCCGAAAAAATACAAATATATATCACAAACCTCATCGGCGGACAGATCAACGTCGCTGATTCAAAAGGGATTATTTTGGCAAGCGATACAAAAGCCGAAATAAACACAAAATTCGAATTAAGAGATCTCGAAAACGATGACCCAAATATAATCAGGCCATATTTGGTCGTGGCTCTTTCAAATAGCCTCGAAAATGAAGGCTATGTCATAATTAAAGATGATCCGCAAAAATATCTTTCCCAGACTCCACTT
The DNA here is from genome assembly GCA_009885355.1 of Candidatus Berkelbacteria bacterium. Lineage (GTDB taxonomy): Bacteria > Patescibacteriota > UBA1384 > VFKW01 > VFKW01 > VFKW01. The sequence goes on along the minus strand of VFKW01000151.1, from coordinate 7,716 downwards.
ATAAAAAGTCTGGCCGAACTTCTGATCCAGCAGCATTATGAATCGATAAAACCCGATTTGGATTCGACCGATAAGTTTATTTGCTCTCTTATGTACAACAAAGATCCCAATAAATTCGATTATCTTGCTTCTCAAGCAAAAGTCCTTGGTTATCGTCTCGATATTCCCCGCATGGCCTTTATTATTCACCTCGACGGGTTCTGGAACAATTATCTAAATAATAATATTGAATTTACCGATGAAAAAGAAAGTATTATCTTGCGCAAAAAACACGACCTTGAAAAGACAATTGCCGGATTTTTCACCAAAGACACTGAAAATATTACAGCCTACATGGGTCAAGACAAATTTGTTCTTTTTAAAGATGTTAAGTCCAATTCCGAAGAAAAAGTGATTCAGCTTTTAAAAGACAATTTCAAGGCCATCGTCGCGCCAATGGTAAATTTTAATATTTCCAAGGTTACCGCCGGCATCGGCCGCAGCCGTACCGGTCTTATAGGTCTCATTCGTTCTTGCAAAGAAGCTGATGAAGCCTTGGTCTTAGGTCAAAAAATGTGGGGCGACAATCAAGTGTATACTTACAATGAATTAGGTTTACTCTCGATCATCGGCCAGGGCGCTAAAGATAAAAAACTCTTCTTTTCCGATCAAATATTAAGTAAACTCGAAGATCCTGATTTGGTCAAAACTCTGCAATACTTCTTTGACCAAAATCTTAATTTAACTCAAACCTCCGAAAAACTAGGCATTCACAGAAATACCGTCATCTACCGCCTAGACCAAATCGCCAAGACAATAGGCAAAGACCCCAGAAACTTCGATCAAGCCGTAGAAATCAAAATGGCCCTATTGGTAGATAAGTTATTAAACACTTAAAGTATATATTATTCAAACAAAAAACCCGCCTTCCGGCGGGTTTTTTGTTTTTACGGCTCATCCGACCACTGTATATAACCAAATACCAGGTTTCTATTATAAATTTCGCCTAATATATGGCCAGGGAAGAATGGGCCGCTATACATTTTTAACCTATTTTCACCATTAATTCACCATAAGAATTATAAAAAATGCTTAACTTATTGATATATAATTGGCAAAAATTACTATTCCCCGATTATAGATTTGACTTTTTTTATCACCTCATCCGGTGTGTGATAGCTTTTAACCAAGTAGCTCTGGGCTCCCATCGACATTGCCAAATCTTTATCCTTATCAGCCGATTCGCTCCCGAGGTTAGTCAATACAATTACTGGCAGATTCTTTGTCTCCATATCTTGTTTTAGTGCCTTCAGGACCTCAAAACCATTCATTTCCGGCATCATAATATCCAACAATATAAGATCTGGTTGCTTTTTGGCTTTTTTTAAAGCCGCTTTACCATCTTCGGCTAACAATACTTTATAGCCTTCCAGCTCCAATTTTTCCTTATACATTTCCGATAAGATTTGGTCGTCCTCGACCAGTAAAATTACATTTTTCATATGATTCCTTTCTTTATCTCGAGCCTGCCTACCGTCAGGCAGGCGAAGTCGAGAGATTTATCTTGCTCGTCAGAGCCATAATACTTAATACTTAATACTTAATACTGTTTTCATTTAGCCGCTACCCCCCAACTACTAACTACTAGCTACAAGCTACTATTTAGCCGCAGCCGCTCCCCTAACTCCCGACTACCATCTACCCCGAAGGGGCCCCTTTGGGGCTAACTACTATTTCGCCGGTAGCGAAAATGAAAACACGCTTCCTTTGCCCGGTGTACTTTTTACCCACAATTTACCTCCTTGTTGCTCGACCAATGATTTCGTAATAAATAAACCAAGCCCATACCCGCCCGACTGGCTACTGAGTGGATTATTTATTCTTTGAAATTTAATAAATATATTCTCAATCTGGCTAGCTGGGATTCCAACTCCGCTATCAATAATCTCAGTAACAAGATAATTATTTTTACCTTGTTGTTCTTTTCGTATTTTAACATGAATTTGGCCTCCATGTGGAGTATATTTAATAGCATTATCAATTAAATTGCCCATAATCTGTTTTGTGCGATCAGTATCAGCCATAACTAGAACATCAGTTTTAATTGTACTTGAAAATTTCAGTTTAATCTGTTTTTTATATGATTTTTGCGATAAATCCATAATCACTTCTTTAGTGAGTTGTTTTAAATTTATCGGTTTGATTTTAAAAACCACTCGATTTTCTTCTATGCGCAAGAAATTCAAAAGATCCTCTACTAAATTAACCAATCTTTCTGTGGCATTATACGACCGCGAAAAATATTTTTCCTGTTTTTCATTCAAAGCTCCGGCGTCGCCATCGATAATCATGCTCATATAGCCCTTGATCGCCGTCAGGGGAGTTCGAAGTTCATGAGCCGTCATAGAGATAAATTCATTTTTTTGGATGTCTAACTCTTTATATTTTGATACATCAATAAAGAGTATCACTAGTTCTGCATTCGTATTTTGCTCATCAAACAGCTTATTGTAATATATATTAAGCCATTTTGACTCACTGTCGTGAATTTCAATTTCCACTTCCGATAGATTGTCCTGTAATTTTGATTTTGCCGATTTATGGATCATTTCAATAAATGATTTGTTATTTTTCAGGTTGATAAATTGATCAATATTTTTTCCAATCGTATTATCTTGTGAAAAGCCAGTTAATTTTTCCATTGCATTATTCCAGGATTTAACTTTTCCTTCAATATCCAAGCTAATCATCCCATCTGCGCTATGGCTGATAATTGCCGCTAATCTTTCTTTTTCGAACCGAAGTTCATTTAAAAGCTCTTCATTTTCCAAAAAACTGGCGATTCTTGATGAAACGGACTGAAATAGTTGTCTTTCCGACTCCGGAAAATATTGTCCCGGCCCTTTCTCAAGGCATATCGTTCCAAAGATTTTTTCTTTATTTTTAAGCGGTAAAACTAATATAGATTTTGATTCCTCATCTTTATTTGTAGTTTTATACCTTCGATCTTTTTTAGTGTCTAGGATACAAATAGGTTGAGCCGTCTTTATTGAAAGCCATACTGCCCCTTTATTTTTAACAAAACTGATTTTTGAGGGCTTTTCTACATTGTGAAGTTGTAAACCGTCTTGATTTAAAAGGTGGATTGAACTATTGTCCAAGTCCATCGTATAAATAATATTACTAAGTAAATTTTTCAGCACATCTTCTTTTGGTAATTTTTGATTCAGATTATTAGCAACTTGATAAAGCAGGGTATTCTCGCGTTCTTTTTGTAAAGCTATGGTCGTGTCGTTAAAAGTCAGCGAAAAACCTTCCGTTATATTTCCTTCAAAAAATGGATTTAGAGCTACTGTAAAACTTCGACTTTTAATTATTTTAATGAAATACTGGGCAGACCTTTCCTTTTTTGAAGCTTTTATATATTTTAAAATATCTTGAATATCAACATTTTTAATCGTCTCAAAAAAACTGACTTGGTAATTTATTGATTTAGTGATCTCAAATATTTTTTTGGCCGGATCATTAATATAAATTATTCTATAATCGGCATTTAAGATCAGCACCGGTTGATTATTAGGTAAGTCCAATAAATTTTTCGTCCAAAGAGGTAGAGTTAGCATATTCGCTTCAATTTTATTCATATAAAATTCCCGTTTTTTTCAATAGAAATCGAGTTGCAAAACCCAAATCAATTGTTTTCATTTCTTCTGGAGAATACCAATTAATAAATTCAAATTCATCATTAATTATCGTTTGCTGATTTGTTGTTTCTACTTTATAAAAATACCATCCATGTGTAAAGGCTCCGTTTCGGCATGTATTACCGACTATATCGCCATGAAAAACAAGTTTCGCTTTTTTTACAACAAGTCCGACTTCTTCCAACACTTCCCGTTTCATTGCGTTCAAAGGTGTCTCGCCATACTCCAAGTGGCCGGCCGCAAAAGAAAACCTATATGGGAATGTACGCCTTTTTGCCAGCAAATATTTTCCATCTTTCTCAATCATGGCTCCTGCTGTTATATGCTTGATCCCGTCTTTTGTTTTTTTTACAACTATTTTATTATCATAAGAATTAATATATCCGGATTTATTTTGACAGTCCTGGCACAGAAAAAAAACCAGATTATTATCAATTATTTCATTTATATTTAAACTATTGCATTTTGGACATTGTTTTAACATTTAATCCTCTTATGAAAGGTTGGGGGTGGCCGAAACCACCCCGTTAAAGCCCCTGCTTGACCGTGGTCACTATTCGACCAAAATCGATAGCCAGCAGATCTTGGTCGGTGTTCTCGATCAGGTAATCCGCAATTTTTGGTGCCCATTCTCGATAAAGCCTGAGTTTTAATCTAAGCTTTTCTTCATTCTTTGGACGCCCGCTTGCTTCGTATCTTTCTCGAATGACTTTGTCTTTGGCCGAGATAAAAATGATTTTCGGCAAGCCTCCAAGACTCTCTTTGATTAGCCAGCTTGTTCGAAGACCGCAGGTGATCACCGCAATTGCTTTTGGATCTTCATAGATCTTTTTAGCAATGGGATGCATTAGTCCATAGTATTCTCCCGTTTCTCTCTTCCTCCAGGCTATTATTAGCCTAAGTTCCTTCATCTGCAAGAATTCTTCTTTTGTTGCAAAGAAATATCTTGTATCATCTAACGAAAAGGTTCTAGATGAAATCACTCGGTCAACTTCCTCTGGCCTCAACATTCTTGTTGTTGTCATTGGAAGCCTGCAGCAAAATGGGTCGTCTGGAACATATTTTTGTCCAGCTAGATACTCGTCGAGAGATTCGTCTTTTCCGGACCCGGAGGGTCCGCAATAAAGTAATGTTCTTCTACCCCAATTTTCCCTCGTTTGCCAACTTAATTGGGCATAAGTTTCCCTCTCCAAGGGATCTTCCCAAGGCGGTAAAATTCCAGTCGTATTTACCGATAGAATTTTACTCCCTAAAGTCTCCAGACCAGGAAAGCAAAGCGATGGCTGACCTATGATGTCTACCTTCCCCGAACTACATAGCTTTTCATTGACCAACACGTTCCCCTCCATATGCACCACCTCGTGGGTACTAACCTTATTATAAGGTTTATAAGGTTAAATTGTTCTATCATTTTGCACAATAATTATAGGTAATTATCGATATATTTGTGAAATATCACAAAAAAGGTATAAAAATATGATTTTAACCATATTTTCAGTACCATTCCCATATATAATTGTTTAAAATAAGCGCTTGACAAAGTATCTGGATATTGGTAATATATGAGCGATCGTTGGATTTTAATTATTTGTCCTTTCCTGCTATGGACAATTTTTAGTTTGGAGGCATTATGCCAAATAAAGAAGTCATCCTTACCCAAGAGGGTCTGGAAAAGTTAAAAGCTGAATTGAAAAATTTAAAAGAAAAAGACCGAAAAGAAGTCATAGGTCGTATTAAAACTGCAAAAGAATTTGGTGATCTTTCTGAAAATAGTGAATATGATGATGCAAAAAATGAGCAAGCTTTTATCGAAGGTCGCATTCAAGAACTTGAATTAATGATCAAGCAAGCCAAGATTGTTGCCAGTTCGAAGGGTTCAGATATAATCGGGCTTGGTAGTACTATCGAAGTTGAAGTTGAAGGCGATAAGGAAACATATTTCATCGTCGGTCCGACCGAATCAGATCCAGTCTCCGGCAAGATCTCATCCGAGTCCCCAGTCGGCAAAGCTCTTATCGGGAGTAAAAAAGGTGCCAAAGTCACAATTCAAACTCCAGACGGCTCTGTCGAATACAAAGTTCTTGCTATTAAATAAAAAGTTAAATATTATTTTAACCGTTTAAACAAAAAATCCCAAATTGGGATTTTTTGTTAGGTTGTTTATAGATCATTTTTCTGATAGAATAAATATGAATAATTATCCGAGAAGGGAGCATTATGTTCTGGGCAGATGAAATCATTGAAGAGATCCTTAAAAAAAGAAATAAAGACCAATATTTAATCACTGATTCAAAAACACCATCTGGCTATGTTCATGTTGGTGCCCTTCGAGGTGTAGTTCTTCATGAGATTATTCGTCATGCCCTTTGGGATAAGGGCAAAAAAGCTGTCTTTCAGTACTGTTTTGATGACTTTGATCCGATGGACGGAATGCCTGTTTATATCGATGCTTCTTTTAAACAATATATGGGTATGCCTTTATGTAACATTCCTGCTCCTGATGGAAAATCTGAAAGTTACGCTGCTCAATATTCAGATGAATTCAAAACTGTAATTGAGGGTTTGGGTTATAAACCAAAATTTGTCAAAACCTCTACTATGTATAAAGAGGGCAAATTTGACGAGGCCATTAAAATTACACTTGATAATGCCGCCGAAATCAGAAAAATTTATTTTGATATTTCCGGGTCCAAAAAAGATGATGATTGGTCTCCGGTCAATGTCGTTTGTCCGAAATGCGGCAAAGTCGGCACTACCAAAGTCATCGGTTGGGATGGTAAAGAAGTTGCTTTTGAATGCCTTGAAAATCTAGTTGAATGGGCCGAAGGCTGTGGCCATAAAGGAACCATTTCTCCTTTTGGAGGAAATGCAAAGTTGCCATGGAAAGTCGAATGGCCGGCTAAGTGGCACATCTTTGCACCGGACGATATTGAGGGTGAAGGAAAAGACCACGCCACCAAAGGCGGCTCCAGAGACATCGCCAACCATATTTTCCGATCTATTTACAAACAAGAACCTCCGTATGACATTCCCTATGAATGGATTTTAATCTCAGGCGCCAAAATGAGCAGTTCAAGGGGTGTTGGCGCGACTGCTAAAAATGTTTATGATTTTTTACCTCATAATATTTTAAGATTTTTATTTACCAAGACCAAACACCGTCGCACCGCTGATTTCAATCCGGAAGGGGATACGATTCTTACTCTTTATGATAATTATGATCGTGCTCTGGCTGCTTATCACGAAGATCCAAGTTCTGATGCTGCCCGCGCCTTCTATTTCGCCGAGATAGGCATTGAAAAAGAGCTCCCAAATTATACTTTGAGATTTTCCAAAATTGCCAATATGCTTCAAATGCCTCGGGCTGATATCTTTGAATATGCCAAAGAAGAAAAAGGCTCTGATTTGACCGAAACAGAGATCAAAGAGATCAATCAAAGGATTTTAACTGCTCGGGAATGGCTTGATAAGTTTGCGCCAGATGAGATGAAATTTACCGTTTCACAATCTATGCCGAAAGTTGAACTAAGTGAATCTCAGAAAATGTTTTTGCAAGAATTATTAAAAAAACTCGAACCTATCCAAAAATGGGACGGTCAGGAACTTCACAAATTAATCCATGAAGTTAAAAATGAATTATCAGCCAATCCAAAAGAAGCCTTTACTGCTTTGTATCGAATTTTTCTATGTAAAGATTCCGGCCCGCAGGCCGGTTGGTTCCTCGGATCATTGGATAAAGAATTCGTCATTTCTAGATTAAAAGAAATTAATCAATAATTTTCGATTTTACCCAAAGGAGGTCTAAATGGCCGAAAAAGTAAATGTTCTCCATTTTCGCCCCGAGCTCATAGATCAGATTATTTCCGGTGAAAAAAATAACACTTGGCGCATCTGGCCTGATAAATACGTTCTTGTCGGCGACGAAGTTGAACTCATAAATGCAGATACAGATCAAGTATTTGCCAAGGCCCAAATCATCGAAAAATGCGTCAAAAAATTTATGGATCTATCCAATCATGACAAAGAAGGCCAT
>VFKW01000092.1 GCA_009885355.1 Candidatus Berkelbacteria bacterium | reverse complement strand
GCGCTGGACGGCTCGCACCTTTGGGCGGCGATTCGTTATGTGGAGCGAAATCCTGTCCGCGCCGGGATGGTCGCTCGTGCCGAAGATTATCCTTGGTCAAGTGCCGCCGCGCATTGTGGGTTGCGAGTTGATACTGTACTTGCTTCGGGATTTCCGCCGCTGGGGGTGATTGAGGATTGGTCTGCATGGCTGCGCCAAGACGAAGACATTGAAATTTTGAGAACGATTCGGAACAAAAGTAAGACAGGCCGTCCTTGTGGCGGTGAAGACTTCCTCAATATGATAGAGGGGCGTTTGGAACGGGCAATAAAACCCAAGAGGTCGGGACGGCCTAGGGAAAAATAGGGGACTGACTGCCTATTTCTCCTATCACCTTGTCGTCAAAGTAACAAAGATTCGTTGGTTGAATCCCTTTCGTTGAAACCCCCGATAATCCGTCGGAGAAATAGGTAGTCTGTCCCTTATTTTTCCAAGCACTGGACTTTATCCACAGGAAATCAAGGGACAGACTCACTACTGTCCGGTTGTTTTTTCAGAAATCGATTGTAACATGAATCAACTTAAGAAGTTACAAAGGAACTTTGGCGTGATCGATATGGAAATGATAATAGAATTGGGTCTTCTAAACCAAGTGGCAACACGAGGAACGACCCATGCCTATAGCTCGAATCATCTTTTCCCAAATCATGGACTTTGTGCCCATGCACGACTTTCGGCGATGTGTGAACCGTTATGGCGGCAATCACAAGGTGCAAACGTTCACTTGTGCGGATCAGTTTCGATGCATGGCTTTTGCGCAGCTCTCTGGTCGGGAGAGCCTTCGGGACATCGAGAATTGCCTGCGCGCGATGCAACCCAAGCTCTACCACATGGGCATCCGAAGCCGGGTCGCGCGCAGCACTCTGGCCGATGCCAACGAGGGCAGGGATTGGCGCATCTATGCGGATTTTGCGCAGGTGCTTATCGCGCACGCAAGACCCTTGTACCTCAACGAGGACTTTGGGGTCGATCTCGCCGCAACAGTCTACGCCTTGGACTCCACCACCATAGACCTATGCCTGTCCATCTTTCCCTGGGCGCATTTCCAGCAAAACAAAGCCGCAATCAAACTGCACACGTTGTTGAATCTGCGTGGCAACATTCCTGAATTCATCCATATTTCCGATGGAAGAATGAACGACATGAAAGCTATGGACAAGCTGCCTGTGCTGCCCGGCGCCTTCTACATTATGGATCGCGGCTATGTGGATTTCGCTCGACTTTACACACTGCAACAGTCGGGTTCGTTCTTTGTGATACGCGGCAAACGGGACATGCAATTCAAGCGGCGCTATTCACGTCATGTGGACAAAAGCGCGGGGCTGCGCTGCGATCAGACCATACAACTTGCGGGAAAGAAGTCCTTAGGGAAATACCCTATCCCGCTGCGCCGCATACGTTATATCCATCCCGAAACGGGCAAGGAATTCACTTTCCTCACCAACGACTTCCAGCTTCCCGCGTTGACCATCGCTGCGCTTTACAAATCACGCTGGCAGGTAGAACTGTTCTTCAAATGGATCAAGCAGCACCTGCGCATCAAGGCGTTTTACGGAACCTCGGAGAACGCAGTGAAGACCCAAGTGTGGATTGCCGTATCGGTGTATGTACTTGTGGCCATCCTGAAAAAGAAGCTGGACTTACCCTGCAGCCTCTACACAATTCTACAGATTCTGGATGTGTCGTTATTCGAGAAAAAGCCCATTTTACAGCTATTTACGGGAGTGGATTACAATGAGGAGGAAAACGACGAGCATAAGCAATTGGAATTGCTATACTTAGAGGCCGGACAGTAGTGAGTCTGTCCCTTGATTTCTAAAGCCCCACCGATCATATCAGAAATACACCGCCTACATCCCGCGCAATGTTCAGACTCCTTGTGTAACGCAGAAATCAAGGGACAGACTACCCATTTTTAGCACATTCCGCAAAAGCGGGCTGTGTTTTCGCATAAACCACATTCACCTCACACGCTAAATTCTT
>VFKW01000129.1 GCA_009885355.1 Candidatus Berkelbacteria bacterium | reverse complement strand
CTATATGCGGCGGCTCCATTTGTGTCATGTCCGGCACCTTTGGCGCGGTTAAGCGCCAGTTGACAGCAGCCGACGCGGTCTTGTTGACCGACGCCATTACCGATCAGCATTCCATCTTTGACGAGAGTAACCGTATTCGAGTTACTCGTCGATCCGATAGCCCAGGCGAGGAGAAGATCCATACATTGTGAAGGCTCGGCTTCGACGATCATTGAATCATCTCCCAAATTCGGAATGAAAGTGTAGTTTGGCTGGACAAGAAATCCGCCGCGTACATAGCGAAATCGTTCGGTTGTGTCGATCGAATGTATGCCCAGATTACCCAATGCAGGGTTTTCTAAGAAACGACACTTGTCGCCTTTTCGTTTCAGCAATTCAATCGCGTCTTTCGAGAAATTAGGGGCAACAATACCATCTAGCAAACGTCTTTTCCCCTCATCTACCTTATAAGACAAAAGGATTTCGGCTTCCGCTGCACCAATTTCGAAATTGGTCATAACTAGTCCGCCGAAGATCGCCCGCAAATCGCCGGAGATCATTTTCTGCAAGACTTCAGAGGCATCTTCGCCGATCGCTGCTCCACAAGGATTGCCGTGTTTGACAGCAATTGCTATCTTGGGCACGAATCCAGAATGGGTTTCCATTCCCGCCGCGATGTGAGTCATAGTCTGAATCATGCGATCGAGATCGCATAGATTGTTATAGCTCGGTGGTCCTCCGGCTACGAGCTTAAAACACTCCAGAGCCAATGGATCATCAGTTTGACGAGAATATAGCGCCGCCGGTGTTTGATAGCCGTTTTCACCATACTTGCATACTGAATTTTGAACACCAGTTATGACTCTATAATCGTCAGCACCATGATACATAGCGGATTTGCCGGCGTAGCCGGCAACGACGAATTCAGCCTTAGCCGCAAGTTCTGTCAGGAATGCATCCTCATCCGGCTTGCCATCCTCGATCCATTGAAGCACACGGTCGCAATCCGTTGGGTCGCAAATGACGATCCGTCGGCCTTTGGCCCCCGAACGCAACATGCAGGGCCCGCCGATATCAGTCTGTTTGCGTACTGAGTTGGGTGTGCAGCCAGACTTGGCGATCTCAACTCCAAGCGGATAAAGGGTATTAAAGACCAATTCAATAAAAGGTATGCCAAGTTTTTCGAGTTCTTCGAGCTCACTGACTATAGAATCATCAGCTAGTAAGCCACCATGAACCTCTCGAGACAAAGTGACAACTTTGTGACCAAGAATTGGCTCGCCGACCATGTCGGCGACATCAGTGACCGGGATTCCGGCAGCAGCTAAAAACTTAGCCGTGCCCCCTGAAGAGAGGATCGAATAACCTAAATTGATCAAACATCGGGCAAAATCCACGATCCCATCTTTGTTGTAAACGGACAGTAGAGCGACTTTTCTCATTAAACAAATACCTCCTAGATATAAAGCAGTTAGTTCTCTACACTATCTATTGTCTACACTATTTTAGAGAATAAATCAAGCCCTAGTCATCATTTATTGCTCTCTCGCCGTCATCCCGGGCTTGTCTTCGATACAACTCAGACCCTGAGCGAAGTCGAACGGGACCCGGGATCCAGTAAATTCCACGCGTCACTTGAAAAACTCTCTCCCAGAGTATAGACTTAATATAGTTAAAATAATTATTTAATGGAGGAAAAAATGGAACCACAAGAAGATCAGGTAAAAAACACCCAAGTAAAGCAATCATCAAAAAAAAGTCTGCTTATAGGAGTAATTATAGCAATTATAATTATTCTCGGCGCGGTAGGATACTATTTTTCGACACATCGCAATGTTACAGTTAAAACTCAAGATGGAAAAACAATAGAAGTCCAGCAAAATGGCAATGAAGCCACGATAAAAGATGAAAATGGCGAATTCAAGGTAGGCAGCAATGTTAAGATACCTGCAAATTTTTCAAAAAATGTTCCTATCTATAAAGGTATCACTCTTACCTCTGTTTTAAATACCGGCGAAAAAGACGCAGGTTACACCGCCACCACCAAAGATGATGCCGCCAAAGTCATAGCTTGGTTTCGAACCCAATATACCAGTGCAGGTTGGAGCATAACCTTTGAGGACGCAAGTGGAATAAATTTTAGCAAAGATGACATGATGGGCGGAGTGCAGATCCTTCCTTCTGCAAACGCTGGCACCACAGATTTTTCCGTCAGCGTCCTGAGCTCAGCCGGCATACCTCAACCTACAAATTAAAAAAGTGGAGGGAAAATGTCTAAGAAACTATTAGTAATAATACTGTCTTCGGTTGTCGTACTGCTAGTTGCCGGTTTTTTGGTCTGGAAATTTGCTTTTGTAAAAAGCACACCATTTGATAAATCAGCCAAAGGATTGCAAGTCAGTCCGGTGATTTCTACAGAGACTGCAAATAAATTAATCGACCAAACCGGTGGAGAAGTCGATCTTTCCGTAAATGGTACGATTTCAAAATTAATTCTTCCCGCCAAGTCAGTTTCTGGATCAACCTCCATCGAGATCAAGAAAATCAGCTCAATTTCCGGACTCCCAGGTGGTATGGATTTAATCTCTGGCAACGAGCTCGGCCCGGATGGACTTTGGCTCGATATGCAGGCCGATCTGAAAATTTCTCTCACAAGCGAACAATTATCAAAAAAATTAATCGGCTTTTCATATTCCGGATCAGGCGCAGATTTTCGATTTTACCCGATGAAGATAGTTGGAGGCGAGGCGACATTCAAATTAAGCGGCTTCTCTGGCTACGGCGTTTTGGAATTAAAAGAAGACAAAGCAGCCCCGGCTGCGCCGTCGACTATCGAGCGTCAAGCCCAACAATTTATCGCCAATATAGTGCGAGAAGGGCAGAGTCAGAGTGGGGGAATAAGCTCCGATCAGACCAACCGCATCAAAAATATTTTGACAGCCTGGTACAATACCTCACTAAAAGGCAATCTAAAAGAAGCCGAAACTACCCCTGACAAGATAGACTCCGCCCTGCATGAATACAAATCTTGGCTTACCATGGTTCAGCTATTTGGATTGGACGATAGTTTCAAATCTGAGATAGAAGTATCAATGAATTCACTCGCCCTTTCGATCAAAAACGCCAGTGCAAAAGCAAGCAAGGTTTGCACAGATCAAAAAGATCCCAATCAAGCGAGCAAACTTCTTCGCTACTACAAAATATCCGAGCTGATGGGCTTGGATGGAAGATCGAACTTAAAAAGCAGCGACATCCAAGATATGACAAAAAAATGTGTTCGTTTCAAACTAACTATCACTAGCAAGCAAATTTCAGGCGGATCAATAGACAAAGGCTCCGTCGAAGCATCCGGTGAGGGCGCCATAGTTTTGGACGATAGTATGCAATTAACCGGAAGCGGTCAAATAACCGTAAGCAATTATTTTATGAACACGACTATGCCAGTTTGCCATGGCAACGCACCTGAAGTTTGGCCTTTCACTATTCCTTCGTTTTCCTTGAGTCAATCCGGGACAAATAAATTATCACTACCATTTGATCTAGGCACGCCAAACAATGTAGTTTACGATTGTAGTACGGATCTTGTGACGGTTACCGAGCCAAATTCTGCCTGGATTTTTGATCTGGCCCACCAAGACGAACTCCAAAGCAGCTCGGAAACTGTGGGAAATTATCTATTAAAAGATTGGGAGATCGTCGGCAAAGGAGAAGTCTTTGCCCGCAAAGTATACAACCGCACCGTCACGCCATCACAAGGCATGGGCATGTTAACGATCCAAGAACAAACAACCTTCGAACTAATCCACCAACCTCAGAAATAAAAGAACAAATTCTCACCAAAATCCTGCAAATGAGATAGATTTTCCTGTCTCTCGGGATTCTATTTGATGTATATAGGGTGAATAATATGCATAAAGAAGATCTTTATCGCCTTCAAAAGTCAGATAGACTATAGTGATATTTAGTTTAAGAACATCCTCTAGGCTCAATCCTACAGTATGCCGAGCAAAAAGGCCTATTGTCCAAGACGTCCCCTTCCTGTACAGACTATTGACTTTGTATCATAAATATATTATAATACAAAGTTAGATATCAGATAAACAGGCGAAGCCTGCTCGATATCTGCAAGTTAACAAATATCTGGTAAAACCAGAAGCGAGGGGGGAACTTTAATGAACAGTAAAGCACTAGTAGCATTAATAGGTTTTGGCATGTTCTCACAAGCAATAGTCAGTGCTGTCCAACAATACATTGCTGGGGGGAATTATATGCGAGAGGTGGTTAATGCGACCATCATTGGAGCTGTGGTTATCTTGATTCACTGCATTTATTATATCTACAGAAATAAAGAAGTGATTGAGCAAAGCCAGGCGGAATCAGAGCCCAGAAAGTGTCAAGTACCCCTTTTTCCTGAGTTCCGCAAAATTTTAAAAAAATCCGAATTTTAAAAAAATTTACTCTGTAAAATACGAAATATTTGTTAAAAATGGGACACTGAAACTACTATTGTTATATT
>VFKW01000048.1 GCA_009885355.1 Candidatus Berkelbacteria bacterium | reverse complement strand
GAGCGATATGAATTTATTAAAGGCGATATTTGTGAATATGACCAAGTGAAGCCAGCAATGGAAGGCTGTGATATGGTGGTGCATTTTGCGGCCGAGTCTCATGTTGATCGCTCGATTACGGGGCCGGGAATATTTGTGAGGACAAATGTGATCGGAACGCAGGTTCTACTCGATGTGGCAAAAGAATTACAGGTGAAGAGATTTCACCATGTTTCAACTGATGAAGTGTTTGGATCGCTCGAGCTTGGCCAAGAGACGTATTTTGATGAATCGACCCCTTATTCCCCTCATAGCCCTTATTCGGCCTCCAAGGCCGGTTCTGATCACTTGGTGAGGGCATATTATGATACTTATGGTTTGCCAATTACGATTTCAAATTGTACCAATAATTACGGGCCATATCATTTTCCAGAAAAGGCCATTCCCCTGTTCATTACAAATGCGATGCAAGATAAGCCTGTTCCACTCTATGGATCAGGCAAGGCGATAAGAGATTATTTATTTGTTGAGGATCATTGCGCGGCGATTGATTTGATTTTACAAAAAGGCAGGGTAGGTGAAACTTATTGCGTCGGTGGGGACTCGGAGAAAAATGGGCTCGAAGTTTCTGGGACAATATTGGATTTACTGGGAAAACCTGAGAGTTTGAAGACATTTGTGGAAGATCGCAAAGGGCATGATATGCGATATGCGATTGATCATGGTAAAATTACTCGAGAATTAGGCTGGCAGCCTACGGTTACTTTTGAAGAAGGAATTCAAAAAACGATTGATTGGTATAGGGAAAATGAAGATTGGTGGAAAAGAATTATCTCGAAGGAGTATTTGGATAGCCAGAGAGATGCGAGCAATAAGCTAGTAAGCTGATAAGCTAGCCACCGCCGATTGGCGGGGTCCCGCTGCGGCGGGATAAGAAATAAGTTATTAAGCTAGTAGGCCGCCAAGAACAGATATTATAGATCATGCTTTAGCGTGTTATGAGTAAGCGAATCTATTAACTTGTAAATTGTTGGTTACTAACTTGCAAATTGTATGGTAAATTGTAAGTTAGTAGTTGACAAATTGTGAATAATGAGATAATATAATCATATGCAATATTCAAGAAAACTATTTGAAAAAATTAAATCTGAAATAAAAACACGCGAGATAGTTGTTATTACTGGTATGCGAAGAGTTGGTAAAACTACTCTGTTGCATATGATATCAGACATTATTGATGATCAAAATAAAACCTTTTTAGATATGGAAAATCCGCTTGATCAAAGTTTGTTTGATGAGAGGGATTATAATAACATTTGGTCCAATTTAAAAGAAAGAGGGATAGACAAAAATAAAAAGGCATATCTCTTTTTAGATGAAATTCAAGCTTATCCCGAAGCTGTTAAGGCGATCAAATATTTGTATGATCATTATGATGTCAAGTTTTTTGTGACCGGTTCCTCCAGTTTTTATCTTAAAAATTTATTTCCCGAGAGCTTGTCAGGTCGTAAGATCGTATTTGAAATGTTTCCTCTAGATTTTGAAGAATATCTCATTTTTCAGGGTGAAAAACCGGATTTTTATGATAGTTTTATACAAAAGGCACAGAACAAAAATAAGATCAGGTATGAAAAATGGAAAAAACATTATGATGAATATATAGATTATGGCGGGTTTCCTCAGGTTGCGTTGGAACCGAGTTATGAAAGGAAAAAGACTCTACTTAGAGATATATTTAAGTCATATTTTGAAAAAGATGTTCAATTTTTGTCAGATTTTAGAGATATAGGTCTTTTTAAGAAAATGTTATTTTTACTTCTTCAAAGAGTCGGATCAAAAATCGATATTAGCAAGATTGCAAATGAGATAGGTGCGGCGCGAGAAACAGTCTATTCATACCTCGCATTTTTGGAAGGTACATATTTTATAAGTCTCGTCGATCCATATTCTCCAAGCGTTGACAGGGAGATTAGTGGAGCAAAGAAAATATATTTTTGTGATACAGGTATAGTTAATCAAATAGGCAGGGTTGAACCTGGGTCACTTTTGGAAAATGCAGTATTTAATAATCTGAAGAATTTTGAAGATATTCGATATTATCAAAGACGAAGTGGGGCTGAAATTGATTTTATATTACCTGAGAAAAAAATTGCACTCGAGGTCAAGACTGTCGGTACGATTTCAGACAAGAAACTACTTCAAAGAATCGCTGATGATTTAAAAATGGCCGAATTTTATATCATAACAAAGAGCTTTATTGAAGATGATGATTTTATTTGCACAATAGACTTATAAAAAGGAGAGTCATGAAAATAATATTTACAGGTTCAAAGGGGCAGCTTGGCTACCAGATTGCTCGAGTTTTTGAGGGAAATGAATTGTTGGGTGTTGATCGGGAAGAAATGGATATTACTGATAGAGACGAAGTGGCTCGAGTGATTGGGGAATTTCAACCTGAAGTTATTATTCATGGGGCGGCTTATACCAATGTGGACGGAGCGGAAACTGACAGAGAAGGCGCTTTTTTAGTAAATGAAACAGGGACGAAGAATATTGTGGAAGCAGCTAGTAAGGTTGGGGCGAAGGTTGTTTATGTTTCGACCGATTATGTGTTTGCAGGGGATAATGCGGAAGGTTATTTGGAAGATGATAAAACAGGTCCGCAGAGTGTATATGGTGAGAGTAAATTGGCAGGGGAAAAGGCAACCTTAGGAGTTAGTGGTTGGGAGTTAGTAGTTGGGGGAGGAGATCGGCCTGACGGCGATGACCAGGGTATAATAAATAATAATTTGATTGTTAGAACAGCTTGGCTTTATGGGGAAAATGGCAAGAATTTTGTAGAAACGATGCTGAAATTAGCTGAGATTCAGCCAGAATTGAAGGTTGTGAGTGATCAGGTTGGCTCCCCTACTTATACAAAGGATTTAGCCCTTGCGATCAAATTTTTGATTGAAAAAGATGCAAAAGGAATTTTTCATACGGTAAATGCGGGGAATTGCAGCTGGTATGATTTTGCAGGTAAGATTTTTGAATTATCAGGGAAAAAGGTTCAGGTCTCCCCTGTTTCAACGGTAGAATTTCCAAGACCGGCAAAACGACCGGCTTATTCGGTTTTGATTACTGATAAATTAAATTCTTTGGGGTTTGAAAACAGAACTTGGCAGACAGCTCTTGAAGATTATTTAGACAGTAGAAAAAAATGATCAAAAAAGCGATTATAATTGGCGCGGGTCCGGCCGGACTCACAGCCGCTTATGAATTGCTTAAAAAAACTGACATTCAGCCTGTTATTTATGAAATGTCGGGGGGTATCGGCGGGATCTCAAAAACCGTGAATTATAAGGGAAATCTTTTAGATGTCGGAAGTCATCGGTTTTTTTCGAAGTCCGATCTGGTGATGGATTGGTGGTTTAATTTATTGCCATTACAGGGAAAAAGAGCTAAAGATGATAAAAAGCTTGGTCGAAAGATAGAATTGTCGAAGAAAAAAGGCGCGCCTGATCCGGAAAAAGACGATAAAGTAATGCTCGTTCGGGGAAGATTGACGCGGATTTTTTATCTGAAGAAATTTTTTGACTACCCGATCAGTTTGACTTTGGAAACGATGACTAAAATCGGTTTTTTAAGGATGATTAAAATTGTGGTCAGTTATGTGAATATCAGGTTAAAACCAATTCGTGAGGAGAAAAGTCTGGAGGATTTTTTTATTAACAGGTTCGGAAAAGAGTTGTATTTGACTTTTTTTAAAGATTATACCGAGAAATTGTGGGGAATTGAGTGTAATAAAATCGCGCCGGATTGGGGAGCTCAGAGGATAAAAGGGTTATCGATCGGTAAGGCAATAAGGCATGCTTTATCTGAAATGAGAAAAAAGGATCAATCAAAAGGAGTAGAAACGAGCCTAATAGCAAAATTTTATACGCCAAAATATGGAGCAGGACAGATGTGGGAGACGGCATCAGATGAGATTGAGAAGATGGGCGGGAAGATATATTTAAATAAACAAGTCGTAAGGATTAATTGGGAAAATGAAAAAATTACAAGCGTGGTGATTCGAGACGAAAAAGGTGTGGAAGTGGTAGAAAAGGCGGATTATTTCTTTTCGACGATGCCGGTTAGTGAATTGATCGAGGGAATGGGTGAAAAAGTGCCGAATAAGGTTAAGAAAGTGGCAAAAGGGTTGGTGTATCGTGATTTTATCTCTGTCGGGCTATTTTTAAAAAAAATGAAGATCAAGAACGAGACGAAAATAAAAACGATAAATGATGTGATACCAGACTCTTGGGTTTATGTGCAAGAAAGAAGCGCGACGATGTGTCGGTTTCAGGTATTTAACAATTGGAGTCCATATATTTTAAAAGACGAGAATGTTGTTTGTTTGGGGCTGGAGTATATGGTGAGTGAAAAGGATAAGGTTTGGCAGATGACAGATGATGAATTAAGTAAATTTGCGATAAAGGATTTAATGGAGATTGGGGTGATTGATCCGGAAAATGTGGTGGATCAGACAGTGGCGAGGATGAAGAAAGCATATCCGGCATATTTTGGAACTTATGGGGAATTTGATAAGATAAAAGAGTTCGCAGATCGATTTGAAAATCTCTATCTGATCGGGCGAAACGGAATGCATAAATATAACAATATGGATCATTCAATGCTTTCGGCGATGGAGGCAGTTGATTTGTTGATTAATCATGATAAAAATAGAACTAGTCTATGGAATATAAATTCAGAAAATAATTATCATGAAAAAATAAAAAGGGAGTTTAAATGATATTAGTTACAGGTGGGGCCGGGTATATTGGTTCGTTTGCGGTTAAAGAATTATTAGGGGCTGGTTATGAGGTTTTGGTTGTAGATAGTATGGAAAATGGGCACGAGGCGGCGCTTCGCACTGCCACTGACAACTTACAACACACAACAAACAACAGGGAGCAGACAACTGACAACTCACAACTGACAACTCACAACAATTTGATATTGGAAATTGCTGATGTGGGCGACAAGGTTCGAATGCGAGAGATTTTTGATAAATATCCAGTTGAGGCGGTGATTGATTTTGCGGCTTTTTTGGCGGTTGGCGAATCGATGGAGAAGCCGAAAAAGTATTTACAAAACAATGTGATAAATTTTGTAAATTTACTAGATGTGATGAAAGAAAAAGGTTGTCAATTTATCATCAAATCTTCAACGGCGGCGACTTATGGTAATCCAGAAGATAAATATTTTCCCTTGACTGAGGATTATCAGGAGCTTGTGAAGCCGGAAGAATCAGATCTATTACCTGGTAAATGGGACGGTAAAGAGGTGGAAAAAGAAGTGTTTTTTCTGGCGTTTATGGGTGAATATAAGGATATATTCAAAAATCGACCGGAATTATGGTTGGATGACGAGGAGTTGGGGAAATTAAGGATTACGACGTCGATTTACGGGTTGACGAAGCTGTTGGATGAGATTTTGCTTTTTAAGTTCGACAAAGTAGCAGGGAGTCAGGAGTCTGGAGTGAGGAGTGACGGGAAGGATGCCCCTAGCCGTCATTCCGGTTCTACCTTACTGTCATCCTCGAGCCGGAAGCAAAGCGTTCCGACATCGGGGATCTGTCCAGAATCCATCAAATCCATTGCTTTGAGATATTTTAATGTTTGTGGGGCGAGCGAAGATGGACAAATGGGTGATGATAAGCCGAATCCTTCGAATTTGATGACACTGGTCATTTATAATTTACTGGGTAAAATTGATAAATTAAAGGTTTATGGTGATGATTACCCGACCAAGGATGGCACAGGTCTTCGAGACTATATTCATCCGATTGATTTGGCCAGGGGGCATATTCAGGCTTTGAAATATCTACTAGAAAAGCAAGAATCAAACGTGTTTAATCTGGGGACAGGTGAGGCCTACACTGTATTTGAGGTGATTTCCGAGGTGGAAAAAGCCAGCGTCAGGAAGGTGCAATATGAGATAATGCCACGAAGATCCGGCGATCCGGCATTGTCTTATGCAAATCCCAAAAAAGCAAATGAAATATTGGGTTGGCAGGCAGAATATACTTTGGAGCAGATGGCCAAAACAGCCTGGAAATGGCACGAGAGTCATCCGGAGGGGTACTCCGAGTAGTTGGTAGTTAGCAGTTAGGGGTTAGGAGTTGCGGGGTCCCGCTGCGGCGGGATAAGCTAGTAGATTGTGAGTGTGATATAATGATAAAAAGGAGCAGTTATGTTTTTGATACAAGGGAAATATAAATTAATAGCTGTGGTTACTGTTGTAGTTTTGTGCGCACTTGGGTCGTGGTTGATCTGGGGACGAGGTAAACATAAGCAAGATATTCAACCGCCTGTTCATTTGGAAAGTCAAGCTCCTACAGGAGCAATTACACCTGATCCTCAGCCAAATCAGTCAAAATCGGCAAATCAATCAGCGATTCCGCCACAATTGACCCCACCTGTTACCAGGCCGACTCCGCCAACAGCAATAGCCGGTCCGAAATTATCGGTGGGTGAATATTATCAGCAGGCGATGGAATATAAAAATCAAGGCAGATATACCGATGCGGTGAATTCATATAAATTGGCGATCGAGGCAAGTCCAAATGAGACCATGTTTTACCAAGAAAAAGCAAAATTGGAATTTATGATGACTAAAAAAGATGAGGCGATCAAGACTTGTCAGGATGGGTTGAAGATAAATCCAAATGATCAGATGTTGCAAAATCAATTAAATATATACCAAGCGAGTCGATGATGTTTAGAAAACAACTAATAAATTATACATTTTTTGGGGTTGGATTTATCGGGGTAATGCTCGGGATGATGTTTATGTATGGCCAGAGAACTTCCGATATTCAAGATGTAAAGGGTACGAGCGTGGAAAAAGTGGTGGATAAGGTTGTGATACCGAGTGATACGTCAAATGCGAGTAGTTCGACAGGTTCGATCAAGACGGATAATCCGCCGGCAGGCGTAGTGCCAGATGTGGCAAATTTGCCAGCGACGGCAAATGATTATTATCAGCTCGGGTTGGAGAACTTCAGTAAGAATAAATGGGATCAGGCTATTGTTGAATTTACTGAGGCAATCAATTTGGATGGCACTGATCCAAATTATTATCTGAAAAAATCGGAAGCAGAGTATAAATTAAATAAAAAAGATCAGGCAGTTGAGACAATAAATGCTGGGTTGCAGAAGGTTCCGGGAAATAGTCTTTTGCAGGATCAGTTGGATATTTTAAATTCATTGTAAATTTTTGTCATTCAGTGATGTTAGTAGAAGAATCTGTTTGGCTATCGCTCAGGACAGGTTCTGTCTTTTTTTTGTAGGGATACTGCAGGATATGGGTCAAGAATGAGGGGGCTCATTCCGGAGACTGTCTAATAACTTCTTTTTAATGAAATGAAATTATTCACCAAGGCGAATCTTTTAGCATTGGCTCAAATTAAAAATATGCACCATTCTT
>VFKW01000128.1 GCA_009885355.1 Candidatus Berkelbacteria bacterium | reverse complement strand
GGCCGATGATCAAGAATATATCATGGGTACTAATGAGTTTGATAAGCAAAAGCGTACTGGCAGTGACACGCAGGATAATTTCAGTGATGGCGATGTCGCGGGAGCTTTTGAGTTGTAGGGTTTTTCGGATTTGAAATATTATGCCGATGGTGAAAATAGTGTAGGCGACGATGGAAGCGTAATTAAAAAAATTATTCATGTGGTTTTTCCTTTGGGTTAAAAATTACTGTTAATGGAAAGACGATGACGGCTTTAAAAATGCGTGTGATTCGGGAAGGTTGCATGATTAGGCGGAAAAGCCATTCTAGTCCGAGATTTCTCATGACTACTGGGGCTCTTTTGATGTTGCCGGAGATGTAATCGAAAGCGCCGCCGATGCCGATGGCGAGACGGACATTTAATTGATCTTTGAATTGGTCAATAAATTGTTCTTGTTTGGGAGCGCCAAAAGCAATCAATAGAATGTCGGCTTTTGAATGATTGATCTTTTCGATGATTTTTTTGAATGTATCAGAAGATTGGTGCAGGTCTTTTGTTGTGAATTTTGGACCCGGGTCGGTACCGACTATTTGAAGATCAGGATGTGTGTATTTTAGGACTTGCTCAGTTAGTTGATTTATTTGAGGAGTTCCGCCAAGTAGAAAAATTTTATAGTTATTTTTGGCGGCGATCGGCATGAGGTCGATGACGAGGTCAGTGCCGGTGATTTGTTGTTTAATAGGGGTATTTATCATTTTTGACATTTTGATGATGCCGTTGCCATCAGCGATGGAAAGATCAGCTTGATTTAGTATTTTTTTATATTTTGGGTCTTTGTGGGCTTTTAGAATAATTTCAGGATTTGGAGTAACGATGTAGTGAAATTTTTCTTCATTTAAGAATTGCTCGATGTTCTCGAAGGCTTCTTTTTTGGTAATATTTGAAAAATTAACGCCCAGAATTGAAACTTTATCCATAATTGTATTCTACCTAAAATTGTTAATAAATGAAAGAATATGATTATTATTAAAGATTATTCTCCATTTTCAGCGACCGCTTGAAATGGAGAATAATTTTGAGATAATGTATATATGGATAAGAAATTATTTAAGATAATAAATTTGACTTCTCAGGATGTGCTCTTGGAGATTGCTAAATTAGGTTTGCCGTTTTATGAATCTAGTAGGCTTTACCAGGTTTCGGCAACAGAGTTGCGAAAGTCTATTGAAAATGATCAGTATTTAATAAGTAAAAAAATATGTTATTTAAAGAAGAATGGTTTAGTTGAATCTTTTGTTGAAAAAAAAGAAACCTTTTTTAAAATAAGCGAAAAAGGTTTAGATAAAATTCAAATGATAAATTTTGATGAAATTCGGGTTTTGAAGCCTGTGAAATGGGATGGAAAATGGAGAGTGGTGATTTTTGACATACCGGAAGAGCATAAGAAATCACGTGAATTATTAAGAAATAAGTTGAAGGAAATGGGTTTTGAAAAATTGCAAAATAGTGTTTATGTTCATCCCTTTGAATGTACAAAAGAAATATCGCAAATTTCAAAAATTATTTCAGAAGAAAATAATGTATTAATTATGTTGGCTGATATAATTCAAGGGGAAGAAAATATAATTCTTGGAATGCTCGATCGTGGGTTGCTGTCAAAAAATGATTTGAAGTAGTAAATAATATTCTCCATTTTCAGCGACCGCTTGAAATGGAGAATATTTATATTATAGGTTTAATTTGGATATGACGATTGTTTGGGTTTGATAATTTGTTTGTTTTTAATAGGTATTATTTTATAATATAATTTTTTTTAGTTTAAATTATGGTTTTTTTTGAAATCGTGGTATATTGTCGGTGGTTTATCGCTAGATAGATAGGGATAAGCACGACTCTGGTTTTTGAGACGGAGACAATTTAATATAG